>JAEZQV010000481.1 GCA_023441125.1 Bacillota bacterium | reverse complement strand
TGGTAGCAGCCGGTGTTGTCGACGATGTGGATTATCTGTTAGGGGGCCATGTCGGCACTAGCCTTAAGCAGCTTGGCCAGATTGCTGTAAATGTAAATAATATATACCCTATATCGCGTTTTCTCGTGACCTATCGCGGCCGGGCCGCGCATGCGGCTATCCGCCCGGATGAAGGCAGAAACGCATTGCTGGGGGCTTGCACAGCAGTGGCCAATCTATATGCGATTGCCCGGCATGGCGACGGCGCCTCGCAGGTGAATGTAGGAATCATGACCGCAGGCACCGACTGGAATGTGATTCCGGACAAGGCTGTTTTTCGGTTAGAGACCCGGGGCGCAACCGATGAGATTAACAATTATATGGTTGCCAGGGCCAAGGAGATACTAAACGGGGTTGCGGTGATGTACGGCCTGGAGCTGGAAATTACCCCGGCCGCCACGGCCTGTGGCGGGATTAATTCGCCGGCGCTGGTTGCGTTAGGTACCAGGGTGGCCGAAACACTGCCTTCGGTTAAACAACTGGTACCGGTAGCTGGCTTGAATGGCTCCGAGGACTTTGCCGTGATGATGGAGCGGGTGCAAAAACAGGGCGGGCAGGCTATGTTTATTTTATATGGCACTCCTACCGGTGGCGGACACCACAACGCGGCTTTCGACATTGATGAAGCAGTTATAGCCAATGGCGCAAAATTTCTGGCAGCAATTTATCAGGAGATTATGCAACAGCCTGCTGCTGATAAGTAGTGCCAGAAGCATTCCCGGCAGCGCTTTCTATTTACAATTTGAAGCGCTGGTTCTACAATAGAACATTGTAGTAGCAAAACAGACCGAAGGCGTAAGGGGATGCTTATGTACCACGTTAGCGCGACAGAACTGGCTAAATTGGCCAAATGTGAGCGGCAACTGTATTTAGATGCCCAGTATGGCGAAAATACTGAATTAACTGCCCGGTATATTAAAAGAGGCAACGCAGAACATGAGCAGTTCAGGCTTGCAATTACCGGTAAAAACAGAGGGTGGCTTAGCCGGTTTATGCGGTGGCTGCTTCGCCTGTTTTTCAGGTGACATATGCTGTTATTGACGGGACTGCTGCTGCTTTGGGGACTTTATCTTTGGCTTCGGGTCCGGCGGCAAGAAAAATTATCCATCTATCTAATTGATCATTATATGAGAATTAATGATCCTGTGCCAATTTGCGGCACACCCGATGTGGTCTGGATTAATAAAAACGGCGCACTCATTGTTGGCGATTACAAAAGCAGAAGTAGCGGTCAGGTGCAGGAATCGGATATCATCCAGTTATCTGTATACAAATTGCTCTTAGAGCGAACGCAACACCGGCCTGTAGGCCAATATGGGTATATTCACTTTAAGAGCGGCCGGCGGGTGCGTGTAAACCTGCTTGACCAGAGAAAAATCATTGCTCTCTATAATAACTATCAAAAGATTGTCAACTGCGATAGTAAAGCCCGCCGCACGGATAAAAGCGGCTATTGCCGGCACTGCCGATATTGGGAACAATGCTAGAACAAGTGTATCACAGCAAAATTAAAAACTATAGCTTGTGCTACAGTTTGTCCAGTTTCTTCTGTAGTTCATCAATCTTCTGCTCTAATTGCTGTATTCTGTTGTCATATGCTTGCTGCTGCTTCTGATCCTGGATATCCTGCTGCTTTTGCTGTTCGATTTGTAGTTCTGACGACCACGCCTGAAGCAGATCGCCGACCGAACTAATTAATGTACCGATAAAGGCTACAAAATTTGGATCGACTGTTTTCATCCTCTACCCTCCAGCCGGTTAATTCCTGCTGCCAATCAGATTACTGGGCAAGTCGCAGATTATCAGAAAAAATACAAGCAATATCAACACCAGGAGCAATAAGACCAAAAAATTCATAGAAGAATCCTCACATTATTCAGGTTCTTATATGGTATGCTCTTGATAATCATTTCGCTAGTTGCCCTCCGTTTCACCCAGGCAAATTTTCGAACTTTACATTGCGCTGGCCGGCTCCGGGATCCTGTCCTGTAGCGCTGCGCTGCAGGAAGTCTTTAAGACCAGAGGCGGTTATTGACACCCTCTGGTTTTAACTTTGTTCGGCCTCTTTTTAGCAAAATAAGGATAATGAATAATGCTAATTTATTGAATGAAAATAAAAAAATATAATTTAGAAAATTTCGGCAGGAAATTGGCCGAATTCGTAGAATACTTGAGTAGACAAGTGCGCAACTATACGTCGAAGCAACGTGAATTGATCTGTAGTATAGGAGGTGACACAGAGGTTAACGGCGGAATTTCGATGAGAACATATGAGGAGGTTACGTATGGTCAATCAAGTTCAGCAGAAAGAGTTTAGTCAATATCGCTGGGTAATTATGGCTTTGGTTTTTGCCAGTTTTGTATTAACTTTTCTTGCCAGGTTTGCATGGCCGCCACTGATTCCGGTTGTTGTGCCGGTGCTGAAAATGAACATGTCTCAGGCCGGGGCATATATGACGGCATTTTATATGGGATATGTAATTACCCAGGTGCCGGCAGGTATGCTGGCTGACCGCTTCGGTGTGCGTGCTATTCTAGGTGTCAGTCTGGTGATTGAGGGGATCTCAACCTGGGCAATGGGGTCAATAACCTCTTTTGACATGGGATTCACTCTCCGGGTTGTGACCGGCCTGGGGGCTGGTGCAATTATGGCCAGTTGCGCACGGGCTCTGATGGAGTGGTTTCCGCCGCAAGAACGGGGTACCGCCTTTGGGCTGTTACTGGCGGCTCCGTCCGGCGGCTTACTGGCCGCAAACTACATTGTTCCTACCCTTAATGCTGCTTTTTCCTGGCAAGGAGCCTTTCACGGCATTGGTATAGCTACTGTTATCCTCGGAATACTGATTTATTGCCTGGTTAAGACTTCCGACGAACCTAAAGGCGAAAAGTCCTTCTTTGGTGGCTTTAAGGTGTTCTTCTCCAACCGGAATATTGTGCTGGTAGCTATTGCCGGCTTCTGCTTAATGTGGATGGAGCTAGGGGTGGCTACCTGGGCCAACGCTTATATTAAAAAGCTTGGCTTTTCCGTTAAAGAGGCAGGGATGGTGCTTATCTGGTACAGCGTTGGCGGCGTAATTGCGCCGGTGATATCAGGCTGGCTGTCTGACAAGTTAGGCAATCGCAAAAACATTGTGTTACTGGCATACGCAATAAGTGCTCCCCTGACAATCTATTTCGGTGCGCAAACAACCTTATCCATGCTCAATATTGCCGGCTTTGTCTATGGATTCTGCTCTTATGCCGCTAATCCGCATTTGAGTCTGATGGTGTCTGAGTTTGCCGGTAAAGAATGGGCAGCCACCGCTAACGGTATAACCAACCTGATCTTCCAGCTTGCTTCTATGATTGGACCACTTATACTGGGTGGGGTTATTGATTTGACCGGGACTTTTAATGCTGTATGGTACATGATGGCAGTCGGACCGATCGTCGGTATCCTGGTTCTCCTGCCCTTGCGTCCCCCGGCAGCAGAGAAACAAATCTGAGTATAAGCAAAGTGAGGGAAGCCCAATGTCAACGGATGTGCAAAAACTCTATGATGAACGGTTAGGCAGATATCAGGCAACGATTGCCCTGGAGCCAACTGACCGGATACCTATCGCCTCAGGCTCGTGTTATCTGGCAGAGGTATACTCGGGCTGCACCAATCAGGAAATTATCTATGATCCGGAGAAATGGCTGCAGGCGGAAATGGCTTTTATTAAAGATTTCCCCGAAGTGGATGCCTTACGGGACAACCGGGTGTGGGCGCCGCTGTAT
>JAEZQV010000473.1 GCA_023441125.1 Bacillota bacterium | reverse complement strand
ATCGGTGAAGTTTCCAAAGTTGCTGTTATTTTCTGGGGAGTGCAATGGGCGGTGTTGCTAAATACCATTTCCGGCGTGAAAAATGTAGAACCCTTACTAATCAAATCGGCAAGATCCATGGGGATTTCGTCTGCTTCCCTGTTTGTTAAAGTTATTTTGCCTGCTTCCTTGCCGTCGATTTTGACAGGAATCAGGCTGAGTGCGACCCATTCCATTCTGGTTTTGATTGCCGCCGAGATGCTAGGTGCCAACGCCGGCCTGGGTTACCTACTGTTTTTTGCCGAGGCAAACTTCTTGATTCCGAAAATGTATGCCGCGATTATCACAATGTCGCTGCTGGGGCTGATCGTGAATTATGCCCTGGTAATGTTTGAAAAAAGAGCTCTCAGATGGAAAGAAGAGTTGCCCACGGGAACCTGACAGGTGATCCTAGCAAACATTTTTTCAATAATACGGATTGACAAATGTAAAATAATAGTATATTTTAATTATATATCCAAATATCGTCCAGCAATGGTTGACTAGATGTCATTTTAGAGACCAGTTTCCGTAAAGGAAATTGGTCTCTTTTGCATTTACGTCTGTGTTCAATAAGCGGCAGACTTTAGACCGTAAAAAAAGAGAGAAGGAGTGGGCATAATGGCCATTAACTTAAAAACAACAGAGGTAAAGGTGAGAGAAACCCGGTTATCTTCTATTATTGCCTACAAAGGCTCGGTAAAGGATTTGGTTGCCCAGGCCGGCGGCTGCAGTTTAAAAGGGGGCGACCGCTGCTTTTCGCAGGCGACTTCCTGCAGCTTAGGCTGCGCTCAGGGACAGCTGTTAATGATTAAGGATGCCGCCGTTGTGGGACATAGCGCCATCGGCTGCGGCTCGGATACCATGCAGGCCAACATCAATAAACGGCGGGGGCATTTCTCGCGGGGCTGGGAAGTGGAAGACATTCGTTATATTAATACCAATATGACGGAGGAAGCCACTGTGTTTGGCGGCAAAGCCAAGCTCAGGGAGGGGGTCAGGGAAGCTTACCGGCGTTTCAAGCCCAAAGTCATTTTCGTCACAACTTCCTGCGTATCCGGCATTATTGGCGAGGATGTCAGTGGGATTTTAAAAGAACTAGAAAAAGAAATCCCGGTGCCGCTGGTGCCGGTTCATTGCGAAGGTTTCCGCTCCAAGCTGTGGGCCTCCGGTTTTGATGCCGCCTTCCACGCCTTACTCACCTATATTGTAAAACCGGCACAGCAAAAGCAGCCTAATTTGGTGAATATCATTAATTTTTCCGGTGTTGGCCGGGCGCAGGTTATCCGCCTGCTGAACCGCCTGGGTCTGGAGCCGCAGTTTATTGTCCAATTTACCACCCTGGCACAAGTGGAAAGATTGTCGGCGGCCGCGGCTACCCTAAGTTTCTGCGGTACGCTGGGCAGTTACCTGGCGGCCGGGCTGGAAGAACATTTTGGTGTTCCTTATGTTAAATCGCTGCAGCCTCACGGCAGCGCCGGCACTGACAGCTGGCTGAGGGAACTGGGACGCGTATTGGGGAAAGAGGCCGCGGTGGAGGAACTCATTGCCGAGGAGAAAACGGCCATCCGCCCGGAACTGGCCGAGTTGCAGGCTAAACTTAAAGGCAAGCGTGTGGTCATCGGCATGGGGCCGAGTTTTGCCCAGAACTATGTCCGGGTGCTGCAGGAGCTGTCGCTGGAAGTGGTCTGGACGGCGAGCTGGCATATGGATCAGCGCCACGATTACGGCGAAGTTCCGGCTGCCGCTCTGGATCTGGCCGCGGGCAACGAGGATATTCCGTACAGTGTAAGTGATCTCCAGATTTTTGAAATTACCAATCTGCTGCGGGATTTAAAACCGGATGTGTATGTCTGCCGGCATGGCGGCATGGCGGTCTGGGCGGCTAAATTGGGCATACCCACTATTTTCGTAAATGACGAATACCAGTCCTTTGGCTATCAGGGACTAATTAATTTTGGCACCCGCATTGCCGACGCGCTGGCCAATCCGACGTTTGTCCGCTATCTGGCCGGCAAAATTAAACTGCCGTATACCGACTGGTGGCTGCAGCAAAATGCTTTTAAGTATTTGGATGAAGCAACTTATAACCCAGCCAGACACTCCAGGGAGGTTATTTAGTGGTTAAAGTGATTGAACAGCCCCGGTATTCGTGCGCTCTGGCGGCACTGCATTCCGTGCTGGCCATCGACAAGGCTGTGCCTATTCTTCATGCCGGACCAGGCTGCGGGCAGCGATTATCCATAGTGTTAAGCAATACGCACGGGTATCAGGGAACCGGTTATGCCGGCGGGCATGCCATGCCCTGCACCAACAGCACGGAAGCCGAGGTGGTGTTTGGCGGCGAAAAAAAGTTAAAAGAATTTATCGCGCAGAGTTTGCGGGTTATGGATGCCGATTTGTATGTGGTGCTTACCGGCTGTACTGCCGACATTGTCGGTGATGATGTTTTGGAGGTGGCCAGAGGCTTCCAGAAGAAAGGCGCGCCGCTGGTTTGCGCCCAAACCGGCGGTTTTAGCGGCAATAATCTATACGGTCACGAACGGATACTGGACGCCATCATTGAACAGTATCTGCAGCCGACCGCGAGGCAGGAGCCCGGCTTGGTCAACATATTCTCCGTAGTTCCCTTCTATGATGCTTTTTGGGCAGGCAACCTGCAGGCCCTGCATACTCTGTTGACGGCAATTGGCCTCACGCCCAATATTATTTTTGGTCCTACCGGCGGGGTGGCAGCCATAAAGAAAATACCGCAGGCCCAATTTAATCTGCTGGTATCGCCCTGGGTCGGCTTAAATAATGTGAAAAGCCTGGAAGAAAAATTCGGCACGCCGTATCTGCATGTTCCGCTGCTGCCGATTGGTCCCACCGCGACCGGCGATTTCCTGCGGACAGTCGGTGAATTTGCCGGGTTGGCGGCAGAAGCGGTGGAAAAAGCGATCAAAGAGCTGGAAAAACCGTATGACTATTACATTGAACGGTCGGCAGAGTACCTGCTGCAGGCGCGTGCCGGCCTGCCCAGCCGTTTTATTACCATTACCGACAGTTTTTACGGACCGGGCATCGCCAAATTTTTGGTAAACGATTTGGGCTTTTTGCCGGGGCCCCAGTTTGTTATGGATAATATCCCGCAGCGGCAGCAGGCTGAGGTAAAGGCGCAGTTTGAACACCTGAGCGATACCGTCTCGGCCGAGGCCGTGTTTACCAATGACAGCGGCACCGTGAAGGAACAACTACGGGCCGCCAAATTCAGGGGCAGACCGCTGATTATCGGCAGCGGCTGGGATCAGGTGCTGGCCAAGGAACTCAATGGCTATCATCTTTCGGTTGCCTTCCCCGTATCCAACCGGTTTGTTCTAAACAGCAGCTATGTAGGCTATGACGGCGCGCTGCGTTTGGCGGAAGATATTTTTACGACTTTGGTCAGTGCAAATTACTAAAACAGGCACTTGCCAGATATCAATGATAAATGAGACTGGAGGAAGTAACATTGAGGCAAATCGCGATATATGGTAAAGGTGGTATCGGGAAATCCACAACCACCCAAAATACGGTAGCGGCTTTGGCGGAAGCCGGCAACCATGTTATGGTAGTAGGCTGCGACCCGAAAGCGGACTCCACCCGTTTGTTGTTAAACGGCCTGTGCCAAAAAACCGTTTTGGACACCCTGCGGGATGAAGGCGACGACATTGAACTTACGGCTATCTTAAAATCCGGTTACGGCAACACCAAGTGCGTAGAGTCCGGCGGCCCGGAACCAGGCGTAGGCTGCGCGGGGCGCGGTATCATCACTTCCATAAACATGCTCGAATCCCTAGGCGCTTATACCAGTGATCTGGACTATGTATTCTACGATGTCCTGGGCGACGTGGTGTGCGGCGGTTTCGCAATGCCGATTCGTGAAGGCAAAGCCCAGGAAATTTATATTGTTGCCTCCGGCGAATTGATGGCGCTCTATGCGGCCAACAACATTTCCAAAGGTATTCAAAAGTATGCCAACACCGGCGGTGTGCGCTTGGGCGGTATCATTTGCAACAGCCGGAAGGTTGACAACGAATACGCTCTGCTGGAGGCGTTCGCGCAAGAACTCGGTTCCCAGCTGATTCATTTCGTGCCGCGCGACAATATCGTACAAAGAGCAGAAATCAACAGGAAAACCGTTATCGATTTTGAACCTGAAGCCAGCCAGGCGGAGGAATACCGCAAACTGGCCGCGAACATTAAAAACAACCGGATGTTTGTCATTCCGAAACCGATGACGCAGGACCGGCTGGAGGAACTCATGATGCAGCACGGCTTCCTGGATGCTATCGCTTAATGCGTAATAAAACCGGCTGATATTCGCCGGCTATAAAATATTCCGGTCAGCAAACCGGTGCATGCAGCGTTGCCTTAAATGATTGTCTTTTTGTTATACTACAGGAAAGTACCTGTACCTTTATATAAATAAAAATTTAGGAGGACGGCAAAATGAGTGAAGTTTTAAAAGCCTTAGTGGAGCGCAGGAGCATAAGGACGTTCAAGCCCGAGCAGATCAAGGACAGCGAGCTGCAAACCATCCTGCAGGCCGGCCAGTTTGCTCCCAGTGCCAGAAATCAACAGTCCTGGCATTTTACCGTGGTCCAGAAGCAAGCGCTTCTCAGTAAAATCAATAGCATCATTCAGCAGCACTTTTTGCATTCCGGCGTGGAAGCCTTCGTCGAAAGAGCGAAAGCCGAAAATTTCAGCCCTTTTTATCATGCCCCGACATTAATCATTGTTTCCGGCGATGAGACTGCCGTTGCTCCGCACCAGGACGGCGCCCTGGCTCTCGGCAACCTGTTTTTGGCAGCCCATGCCCTCAATATCGGCTCGGTTTGGATTCATTCGTTGCGCGCCCTGTTCGATTCGGCAGAAGGCAGAGCGTTAAATTCGGAACTGGGCATTCCGGAAGGCTATGTCATTATCGGTTCCGGCGCCTTCGGCTACAATGCCGGCCCAACGCCGCAGGCTGCCCCGCGGAAAGAGGGAACGGTGACAATTATCAAGTGAGGCTGACTAATAGTGATGGCTAATCTCAGCTGGAATTTTAACAGACCAACGGGATGAGGACTTTTACAGAGCCAATAACCCCACTATGAACAGTGGGGTTATTGGCTGTTTTGCTTACTATTAAGATAATGAGCCAGAGATTATAATGGGCCACAATATTTGCTTATAATGTCTTCCATGAGGGACAGGCCGCCGCGATAACCGGCGTAAGTTCGTTCGACGATCAAGCGGTCAAAAGTGGGAAAGGCCACACTGATATGCATCGCGTTTAACTCTTCACCGGCAATATGTTTTTCCAACGAACTGGCCAGTAGAATCATAAAGTTGCGGTTTTTCAGTTGCTCGCGAATAAGATGAGAGTCTACCTCAAAAATTACATCCGGCTTGACAGCGCAGTCGAGTTGTTGGCTTAGTTCATTAATAATATTGGCCCGGTACTCTGCCGGCGGATCATCCGTAATAATAACGACTTCAGGAATATAGCTGATTTCGTTTGTAAGATAGCGATAATTCCAGACGTGCAAGAAGTCAGAATAAATATAGCCCGGGGTGAATACCGGCGTTCGGCCTCAAGAATAGCTTTGTGTAATTTGTCGCCAGCACCGTATATAAATTACCACAAGAAACATATTTTGTCAATTGTGGTGCTGCAGCCATAATCATAAATTACAGAATCCTCCGCAGAACAATCCGCCGTTTTTCTAAAGAGAGAATAACGGCGGATTGTTCTGTTGGTAAAGGCATAATTGGCATAGTTGTTGCGTAGTAGTTCAATAGCTGCGGAAAACTGTATATAACGGAAAGAGGAGCAAGGCCGTTGGCAAGTGGCCGGCCGACCGTATGGCCGCTGGCACGCAGCTGGACTGATTGCTGGCGGAGAGTGTAAGCTGGAGTGCTGATTGGATTTTATCAATTTGATAAAGAACATTTTGGGGTCTATGGACATTTACCAATAAAATTTCAGCCCGATTGGTAAAGGCCAATGCACTGTGTTCTCACACTCTGACAGCTTATCAAAATGATAGAATTTATCGATTTGATAAGCTCCGAAACAACAATTTTTTGCCCAATAAACTGATTTTTGGGAATTTTGCAGCAGAAAAGAAATGTTTTATCACGACTGTTCAGAAGCTTACAGGGCTATTTGTGCGGCTTAGCAGCCGGCCTCACTTTGCTGCAGGCTGATAGATAGAGAATTTTGGCATGATTTTTGCGAGATACTGGTAATAATACAGCGGTTTTTGCCTGCAGCCGGTGTAGCATCATCGCTTCGCTGCCGGGCGGCATCATTTCACGGAAGGAGTTGAGAGCGGCGAGCCTTGCCCACTAGCCGGGGGACAATAAGATAGTTTGAGGAGGGATACAATGGACCAAGGTGTATTGGACCGGGTATTTAAACTCAGTCAAAAACAAACCGATGTCAAGACAGAAATGCTGGCAGGCTTAACCACATTTGTAGCGTTGGCCTACATCATTTTTGTCAATCCCAATATTCTGGCTGATGCAGGCATACCCAAGGAAGCGGCTATTGCTTCCACCATTTGGGCCACGGCGTTGGCCACGACCCTTATGGCTGTATGGGCCAATTTCCCGATTGCCGTGGCGCCGGGTATGGGGCTGAATGCCTTCTTTGCCTACTATGTGGTAGGTGTGCTGCACTTAACCTGGCAGGTAGCACTGGGAGCCGTATTCTTCTCGGGTATTTTATTTCTGGTTTTAACTCTTGGCGGTATCCGCCAAGCCATCATCAGGTCTGTGCCAATGAATTTAAAATGTGCGATCGGCGTAGGCATCGGCCTGTTTATCGCTTTTATTGGCCTAAAAAATGCCGGCATTATTATTGCGGATAAAGCGACGTTTGTAGCGGTAGGACATTTGGTCGATAAGGAACCGCTGTTAGCCTGCTTCGGTTTGATCTTTACCGCCGTGCTTATGGCCAGAAATGTCAAAGGCTCCATGCTCATCGGCATTATTACTACTACTGTTTTAGGGATGATTGTAGGGGCGGTACCGGCTCCCCGCGGCATTGCGGATATCGTCAGCTTTACCATTCCCAGTCTGGCGCCGACCTTTATGCAACTGGATCTGGCGGGTGCCTGGCAGTTCGGTATATTCTCCATTATCTTTACGTTCACCATTGTTGAGCTCTTCGACAATATGGGAACCTTGATCGGCCTGACCCGCAAGGCCAAGCTCATGAATGACAAGGGAGATATTGAAAATCTGGACAAAGCCCTGACCACCGATGCGGTCGGGACGCTAAGCAGTGCAATTTTCGGCACTTCCACGGTGACCTCGTATATCGAGAGTGCAGCCGGTATTGCCGAGGGCGGCAAAACCGGCTTGACGGCCCTGACGGTGGCCGGTCTGTTTGTTGTCTCGCTGTTATTTGCGCCGCTGATCGGCTTAGTGCCCGGCTTTGCCACGGCGCCGGCCCTGATTCTGGTAGGAGCATTAATGATGGCCGAAATCGTTCATGTCAGCTTTGCCGATTTTACTGATGGTTTTCCGGCGTTTATGACCATTATTATGATGCCCCTGACCTTCAGTATTGCCAATGGTTTTGCTTTTGGGTTTGTAAGCTATACGTTTGTTAAGGTACTGTCCGGCCGGGCCAAAGAAGTCAGTCTGATTATGTGGCTGGTCAGCGCAGCCTTCCTCGCCAACTTCTATATGCGGCTGCACTGAGTGAAATTGCCGGGAGAAAGCCGGCCAGGAAAGGGGAGGCAATGTGAAGCGGACAGGCGAATTAGTGGATACTGCGCTGGGACGAACAGCGGCCGATCTGGTGCTGAAAAATGCCCAGGTGTTTAATGTGTTTACCGGCAGCTTTACCAAAGGGGATGTGGCCGTTGTGAACGGCTATATTGCCGGGATTGGCGAATACCATGGCCGCAAAGAAATTGACGTGACCGGCAAATTTATTACCCCCGGCTTTATTGACGGCCATGTTCATATCGAAAGTTCCATGGTAAGTCCGGCCCAGTTTGCCTGCGCGGTGGTGCCGAGCGGTACGACCACCGTTGTTGCCGATCCGCATGAAATTGCCAATGTGTCAGGCGCGGAGGGCATTCGGTATATGCTGCAGGCGACCGAACAGCTGCCGCTCAATGTATTTATTATGCTGCCGTCCTGTGTGCCGGCAACCCCCCTGGAACATTCCGGCGCGGCCTTGACAGCCGGGGAGCTGGCCGAGTTTATTCACCATCCCCGGGTACTTGGTCTGGGCGAAATGATGGATTATCCCGGTGTGCTGAACAAGACGGATACAGTATTCGCGAAAATCCACCTGGCCGCAGGCAAGCGGATCGATGGCCATGCCCCCGGCTTAACGGGCCGGGAATTGACCGGCTATATTGCCGCCGGCATCGGTTCTGATCATGAATGTGTCACTGCGGCAGAGGCCACCGAGCGGCTGGCCCAGGGTATGCATGTCATGCTGCGGGAAGGCTCGGCTGCCAGAAATTTGCTGAGTCTGCTGCCGGCGGTAACGGAATACACGGTGCAGCGCTGTCTGTTTGCTACCGATGACCGCAACCCCGAGGATTTAATGGCACAGGGCCATATTAACCATATGGTGAGGGTGGCGGTGGCGGCCGGCACCCGGCTGGCCTGGATACTGCAGATGGCCACCATCAATGGGGCCAACTATTTCGGGCTTAAGGATGTGGGGGCGGTTGCGCCCGGTTACCGGGCCGATTTGCTGGTGTTTGACAATTTGACCGACTGGCG
>JAEZQV010000439.1 GCA_023441125.1 Bacillota bacterium | reverse complement strand
TTAATAAAGTGGGTTAGTGTAGTCATCGTTTTGGCCGGAATTGCTGCCGGACTTACCTGGTGGTCCGCGGGAAGCCAGAAATCCGAGCCAACGCCGCCGCAGGCTTCGGTTACAGAGCAGCAAACGGCGCCCAAGCAGTCCCCGCCGGCGCCGGCAACCCCACCGGCTGCTTTGCCGGGTCAGCAGCCAACGCAGCCTGCACCGGCTGCCAAAGTAGTTGTAACAGCTAAATTTACTGCCCAGTGCTGGACGCAAATAACGGCAGACGGCAAAGAAATCTATGAAGGCATCCCCAAAAGCGGCGACTCGCTGACGTGGGAGGCAGCTAACAGAATCACAGCTAAATTTGGCAATGCCGGCGCGGTCGAGCTGGTATATAACGGCAAGGCCGTGGGGAAAATTGGTGGTAATGGTGAAGTTGTCGCCAAGACTTTTACGTTAACAGGGATTTCGCAATAGGAATGAGGTAATTTGGCCAGCATGAATAATTTCTTGCCAATGACCAGGGATGATATGGCGCAAAGAGGCTGGACTCAACTGGATTTTTTATTTATAAGCGGCGACGCCTATGTTGACCATCCCAGTTTTGGTCCGGCGATCATCAGCAGAATTTTGGAAAAATACGGGTATAAAGTAGGGATCATTGCCCAGCCGGATTGGCGTTCCACCGCTGATTTTAAGCGTTTGGGCAAACCGCGTCTGGGAATACTTGTTTCTGCCGGCAACCTGGATTCTATGCTCAACAAATATACGGCGGCAAAAAAATATCGCAGCACAGACAACTACTCGCCCGGAGGCCAGGCAGGACTTAGGCCGGAACGGGCGACAATTGTTTACTGCAACCGGCTAAGGGAGATTTGGAAAAAGACGCCCTTAATTATTGGCGGCATTGAGGCTAGTTTAAGGCGTTTTGCTCATTATGATTACAGGTCGGATACGGTCCGGCGATCCATATTAATTGACAGCAGAGCCGACTTATTGATATACGGCATGGGTGAACGGCAGATAAAAGAGGTGGCTTCACAATTAGCTGCCGGTATTGCTGTCGAAAATATCCGGGACATTCCAGGCACTTGCTATCCTGCCGAATCAATAGAGCATCTTTGGGATTATGTTCAAACCCCAAGTTATCAGGATGCCGTAAATAATAAAATGGATTTTGCCCAGGCTTTTAAGACCCAATATTTAGAGCAGGACCCAATTCGCGGCAAAACCATAGTGCAAAGTCATGGTGAACGGTATGTAGTGCAAAATCCGCCGGCCAGACCGCTGTCTACGCCGGAAATGGATGAAATCTATGATTTACCTTACCAGCGTACTTACCATCCGAGTTATGCTGCCAGCGGGGGCATTCCTGCCATTCAGGAGGTCAAATTCAGTATTGTCAGCCATCGCGGTTGTTACGGCAGCTGTTCTTTTTGCGCTTTATACGCCCATCAAGGCAGAATCATTCAGAGCCGCAGCCGGGAATCCATACTGCAGGAAGCGCAGGCCATTGTAAAACTGCCGGATTTTAAAGGCTACATTCATGATGTGGGCGGACCTACGGCCAATTTCCGCCAGCCAGCCTGTGAATACCAGGCCGACAGAGGAACCTGCCGCGGTAAACAGTGTTTGTTCCCCAAGGCCTGCAAGAGCCTGAATACCAATCATACGGAGTATCTGGAACTGCTCAGGGCGATTAGAAAGCTTCCCGGTATAAAAAAGGTATTTGTCCGTTCCGGTCTAAGGTACGATTATTTGCTGGCGGCTAATGACAGTGAGTTCCTGCGCGAATTATGCGAACATCACATCAGCGGGCAGTTAAAGGTAGCGCCTGAGCACGTTTCGGCCAAAGTTACGCAACTTATGGGCAAGGCGGATAAAGCAACCTACCTGAAGTTTAAAAAAGCTTATGAAGCAATGAATCAAACATTAGGCAAAGAGCAGTATCTGGTACCCTATTTTATGTCCAGTCATCCGGGGGCCGGACTCAAAGAGGCTGTTGAGCTTGCCGAATTCCTGCGTGATACCGGTTATAATCCGGAGCAAGTACAGGATTTTATCCCTACGCCCGGCAGTTTGTCAACGTGCATGTACTATACCGGGATTAACCCGTTAACCGGCGAAAAGGTGTATGTTGCTAAAACTGCACATGATAAACGGCTGCAACGGGCTTTATTGCAATACCGCAATCCCAAAAACTATGATTTAGTCTTTGAGGCCCTGAACAAAGCCGGCCGGGCTGATTTAATCGGCTATGCGCCCAAGTGCCTGATCCGGCCGCCGCGCAACCACTCGCCGGGTTTCACCTCCCCGGCGGATAAGCAGGGGAACAGCCGACGGCTGGCTCCTTCCCGCCATAAGCCGGCCAGAGTAAAAAAGCAGACTAGATAAGGGTTCTAGTCTGCTTTCACTATAAGACCGAATGCGCGGCGGCAATCATCAGTCAGAAGGTAGATTGCTACCAGTCCGTGCGGCACAATTGTCATAAGCCCCATCGTCATATTATAGCCAAACATGACTATGAAGCCCAGGATTACAAATAATATGGAAAGGCCTAACTCAACAAGGCGGGCCCAGCGTTTAAGTTTTAGTAAGCCAATAGCCGGGATGGCATATAGCAGGCAAG
This sequence comes from Bacillota bacterium, assembly GCA_023441125.1. The sequence goes on along the minus strand of JAEZQV010000439.1, from coordinate 3,653 downwards.
CCGCAAAGGAATAAAACGCAGCCGCCGGATTGTTATGCATAAGTCCGTCGTAAATGCCAAACGCATTGCCGATGGCAATTAACAATAGAAAGCAGCTAACCAGCAATAAGCGCAAAGTCAAATCCGGGTGGAAAAAAGACCACCAGGCAGGCTTGTCGGTCACAATAACAACTCCCTTTTTCTTTAATAAGCCCAAGCTAAGTTTACTATAGCACACTATGTTGCTTTTTTGAATAAGTTAGTTTTGTCCCGGGATGTGAATTTTACAGGGTATGTTAGCGAATAAAAGGAATTAGGACTTGCATAAAGAACAAATAAAAGGTATAGTATATATGTTTGCCTTACCTGTATTTTTATTACAAGTCAAACGGAGGTAACCTATGAAACGTTATCTGCCATTGTTATTGATATCTTTCTTTTTGTTGATATTAACAGTTGCCGGAACCAGCTATCTTGCCGGCTATGCTGGCAAAGGCAGCAATAACGGCTTGACTGCAATTAATGTGTATACCACATTGCCGGTCGAGCAGGTCGCCGTAATAGCCCAGGAGTATGAGCGGGTTGCCAAAGTTAGAGTGAATGTAACCCCGCTTACTGAAAAAGAATTATATAACAGATTGTTAGAAGCTTCCGCCAGCCCGCAGGCAGATATTATTCTTGCCAACCGTAAAACCTTGAAGCAGGCTCGCGCCAGCGCGTTGCTCGTCCCGTATCAATCGGAATATACCGATATCATCCCGAGCAAATATCAAGATACGGATGGCTACTGGGTTGGCGTCTGGTACGATCCTATCGTTTTTGCGGCCAACCAGGATTATTTAAGAACAGCGGCCAAAAAACCGGCAAAATGGTCCGACTTACTGGCTGATGCCAAATTGCGGGTGGGCATGACCGACTTTCTGGCCGCCGATGCCGCCGCGAACCTCTTGTATACCTTAGTTGCGGCCAACGGTGAGGAGCAAACCTTAAATTATTTCAAAGCCCTTCATCCGCAGATTGTGCAATATGCAAAATTTCTGGTAACACCGGCCCGCATGGCCAGTATGGGTGAGGTGGATGTCGCTATTGTTGTTCACAGCGAAGCGCTGCGGTATGCCAAAGACGGTTTTCCGGTGCAGGTCATCTATCCTGAAGACGGTACGGCCTATCTGCTAACCGGGGCCGGCCTGGTCAGGGGCGCTGCTCATGGCACCGAAGCGAAACAGTTTATTGACTGGCTCACACAGGATGCCGTGCAAACTGCGCTGGTCAAAAATAAATTCTATTTCATGCCGACGAATCCGGAGACCAAAAGTTACCGGGAATATGCAGCGAAAAATCTTAAGTTGCTTGATCATCACGATATGTATTCACCGGAGCAGCAGCGTAGAATACTTGATAAATGGATGCAAGCCCGCTTGGGAATAAAATAGGAGGACTTCATTCATGCTCACAGCAGGCTTTATAAGTTTGGGATGTGCCAAAAATCTTGTAGATACGGAAATTATGCTGGGTATTCTGGCCGATAATAATATTGCTATTACGGACGATCCTCAGCTGGCTGATATTTTGATTGTTAATACCTGCGGCTTTATTGATGCGGCGAAAGAAGAGTCTATTTCCACCATTATTCAGATGTCTGATTTTAAGCGGGACGGGCAGTGCCGCGGCATTATTGTTGCCGGCTGCCTGGGACAGCGCTATCAACAGGAATTGCTGGACGAGTTGCCGGAAGTATCAGCCATTGTCGGCACCGGCGCCTGGCACCGGATCATGGAAGCCGTGCAGGCTGTTTTGGCAGGCGAACGGGTACTGCTTATTGGCGAAACCGACACCCTCTATGATGAAAATATGACGCGGATTACAACCACACCAAGCTATAGTGCCTATGTAAAGATTGCCGAAGGCTGCAGCAATTGCTGTTCCTATTGTGTAATCCCGCTGGTTCGCGGCCGGTATCGCAGCCGTTCCATCGAATCCATCGTGCAAGAAGTAAAAAATCTGGCAGCACGCGGGGTAAAAGAAATTAACCTCATTGCGCAGGATACCACCAGTTATGGACGGGACCGGCAGGGCACGCCGCAACTGGCTGCGTTGCTTCAGGAGCTGGTAACGATTGAAGGCATTGTCTGGATTCGCCTGTTATACTGTTATCCCAAATATTTCAGTGACGAACTTATCGACCTTATTGCCAGTCAGCCGAAAATTTGCAACTATATTGATCTGCCCTTGCAGCATGCCGCTGATGAAATACTAACGGCGATGAACCGTTCTGACACCCGGGCTGATATCGAACAGTTACTGACCAGAATTCGCTCCCGCATTCCCGGGGTGGTAATCCGTACTTCGTTTATCGTTGGCTTCCCCGGTGAGACTGAGAAGCACTTCGCGGTGTTGAAACAGTTTGTGCAGGACCAAAAATTCGAGCGGGGCGGGGTTTTTACCTATTCGCAGGAAGAAGGTACAGCTGCCGGCGTTTTAGAACAACAGGTGCCTGATGAGCTGAAGCAGGAAAGATATCATGAGCTTATGACCTTGCAATGCCAACTATCCGAGGAATTAAACCATGAGATGGAGGGCAAAGCACTTACCGTACTCATAGAAGGACATAACAGCGAACAACCTGATGTAGCTTTCGGCCGGTCTTACCGGGAAGCGCCTGATGTCGACGGGCGTATTTTCGTCGAAAACGGGGCGGAATTAAGGCCTGGAGACTTGGTTCGGGCGGAAGTTGTGCAGGGGTTTACTTATGACTTATTGGCTGAAAGAAAGCTAGACTAGCTGCATAATAATATAATGCGAGCTTAAAATAGTAGAGATGCCAAGCTCTGCTATTTTTTGTCCCGTTTGCCTAAAGCCTGCCGGTTATGGGCGACAACCGGCTTTTCGGCTTAGCGTCAGCTGCGCTTTATTTATCCTGATAGACCATCATGTTTCTTTATTAAATGTAGGTAATAAAGATAATTTCTACAGAAAAATGTGTATTAACTAAAAGGATTTGCCAATTTATAAAGCGAATGCATTAATTGTAGGAGGGAATGAGATGATTGTTGAGTTAGTAAGTACCGGCACTGAACTGCTTTTGGGACAGATTGTAAATACAAACGCGCCTTTTTTAGCCGGCCGCTTAAACGAGCTGGGCTTTAGCGTATTATATCAAACAACCGTCGGCGACAACCGGGAGCGAATGAAACGGGTTTTAAAGACAGCCGTGGAGCGGGCTGACATTGTTATAACCAGCGGCGGGCTGGGGCCGACGCAGGGAGATATTACAAAAGAAGTAACAGCCGCTTTGTTTAACAAGCCAATGTATTTACATGAAGAGAGTGCCCGGCGGATAAAGCATTATTTTGACGAGCGCCGCCTGAACATGGCTGATAATAATTTGCGGCAGGCGATGATGCCGGAGGGTTCTCAGATCATCGCGAATACTTGCGGTACAGCGCCGGGTGTCATTACTGAAGATGAGGCTTCCGGGAGGATTATTATAAATTTGCCGGGACCGCCCCGGGAACTGTCAGCTATGTTCGAAACCTCTGTTGTTCCTTATCTGCAGGCGAGGTTTGGCCTGCAGGGAGCCATTGTCTCCAGGGTTCTCCGCACCTATGGCTTAGGGGAATCGGCCTTAGAGGAGAGAATCAAAACATACATAGTAGCCCAGTCCAATCCCACCC
>JAEZQV010000263.1 GCA_023441125.1 Bacillota bacterium | reverse complement strand
GCCTGGCACAGGCAAAACATTGCTGGCCCGGGCGGTAGCCGGCGAAGCCGGTGTACCCTTCTTCAGCATTAGCGGCTCCGACTTTGTGGAAATGTTTGTTGGTGTGGGCGCTTCCCGGGTCCGTGACTTATTCGAGCAGGCCAAGAAAAATGCGCCATGTATTGTATTTATTGACGAAATTGACGCTGTTGGCCGGCAACGGGGTGCAGGCCTGGGCGGCGGTCACGATGAACGCGAGCAGACACTAAATCAGTTATTGGTTGAAATGGATGGCTTTGGTGTTAACGAGGGCATTATTATTATCGCCGCTACCAACCGTCCCGATATTCTAGATCCGGCGCTTCTCAGGCCCGGGCGTTTTGACCGTCAGATTGTGGTCGACCGCCCGGATGTAAGGGGCCGGCTGGAAATCCTTAAAGTTCACACCCGCGGCAAACCCGTTGCCAAAGAAGTGGATCTTGACGTATTGGCCCGGCGGACTCCGGGCTTTACCGGCGCCGACCTGAGCAACCTGGTTAACGAGGCTGCCTTGTTAGCCGCCCGCCGTAACAAGCGGCGGATTGAAATGCCGGAACTGGAAGAAGCCGTTGAACGGGTGGTAGCCGGTCCGGAGCGTAAGTCTAAGGTTATCAGTGACAAAGAGAAAAAACTGACTGCTTATCACGAAGCAGGTCATGCTTTGATCGGCATGCTGCTTACTCATACCGATCCGGTGCATAAAGTCTCCATTATTCCCAGAGGCCGGGCCGGCGGCTATACACTCATGCTGCCGAAGGAAGACCGGTACTACGCCACCCGGACGGAACTGTTGGAACAGCTAAAAACACTCCTGGGGGGCCGGGTAGCTGAAGCTGTTATTTTAGGGGAAATCAGCACCGGTGCCCAAAATGACCTGGAACGGGCCACTGATCTGGTAAGAAAAATGATCACGGAATATGGCATGAGCGAAGTGCTGGGGCCGATTACTTTCGGACGCCGCCAGGAACAGGTTTTCCTTGGCCGGGACATTGCGCGTGACCGCAATTACAGCGAAGAGGTTGCCTATTCCATTGATAAGGAAGTACGGCGACTGATTGAAGAGGCTTATGCTAAAACCGAAGAGTTGCTCAAAACGAATATTGATAAGCTGCATTCCATTGCCAATGCGCTCTTGGAGCGGGAAACCCTTGAAGGCGATGAACTGGCACAGCTTTTAAACAACGGCAAGATAACGGCCAAGGAACAAAATAGCGATGATCAGCAGCCACCTGCCGATGCACCGCCGGTTGATGCCCAACCTAGTTCCGATTCCGGTACCGGTCCTAAGATCGTATATAGTTTTGGTTTAGCGAACTCGCGCTATTAATAGCCAGGTGCATGACGGCAGGTACTATACCTGCCGTTTGTTGCTTTTATTTCTGATTTTTAGTTGCATGTTGGACCGGTATGGGCTAAGATTTAGATAATGTCCGGATAGGAGGTATACTTTGAGAAAGCTGCTATTATTTATGCTAATTATGCTGTTGCCGTCAGGGATATTACAGGCTGCGCCGGCGGCCCAGCCTGTCGATTATGTAAAGGGTACGGTACTATTTGTCGGGCCCCTGGATCAGTCTATGCAGAAACAGTATCAGATGGCCAAGGGGGAACTGGTCAGTATTCAGTTGACAAGCGGTCCCGAGACCGGCAAAGTGGTCGACACCTTTAACTTTGTGTCCGACCGGCCTTCAGCCTATGAAATTCGAGTCAAGCCGGGCGACAAAGTAATTGTCGCCGTTTCCCGGGATTTAGGCAATATCACGTACCATGTCAGTGACTTTGACCGCTTTGACTATGTATACGTGCTGGGGGGCTTGTTTGTCCTTGCCCTGGTGGTATTCGGCGGATTTATCGGTGCCAAGTCGGTGCTGGTCATTGCTTTTTCCATATTGGTTATTTTCAAGTTTTTTATCGGACAGGTGCTGGCCAACCAGTACAACCTGACGCTGTTAACGCTGGCGGTGGCTGCTGTTATTGCTGTCGCAACCCAAATGGTAGTAAGCGGCCTGTCCAAAAAGACACTGGCCGCTATTTTGGGTACGGTCGGCGGGGTGGCGGTGGCCGGACTATTATCCACATTGGCCATACAGTTCATGCACCTGACCGGGCTTGATTCTGAAGAAGCCATGCTCTTAAAAGCGTCTACGCTGTCACAAATTGATTTTCAGGGCGTTTTGTTTGCCGGTATGGTCTTTGGTGCATTAGGCGCTGTAATGGATGTTACTATCTCCATTGCCTCAGCTGTTTATGAAGTTAAAAGCGTACATGCGGCCATTGGCTTTAAAGAGCTGGTGCGGGCCGGTATGAATGTCGGCCGGGACATTATGGGCACAATGTCCAACACGTTGATTCTGGCTTATGCCGGCAGTTCACTGCCGCTTATGCTGCTGATTGCTTCCCAGCAGAATGCGTCGATGCTCAGGATATTAAATCTTAATTTGATTGTCACTGAACTTGCCAGAGCCCTGACAGGCAGCATCGGTTTGATTTGCGCAATACCGCTGACCGCCATAATAACAGCTGTTCTGCTGCACAGGGACTAACCGGCAGGTCAATATATGTGCAATTGGGGGAATGGATATGGGATGGCTTACACCGCACCGGTCCACCGGCTTGGGCAGTTTGCCCCATCAGGATGAGCTGACGGCACTTAAAGTAATTGCCCGCGCAATGCCGCATTGGCCGCATTGGCCGCAACTGCCGGCCAAAATGCCGGAACAGGGTTTTGTCGTACAATATGTCCAGCCGCTCCTTAAACTGGGCGTGTTGACAGAGCGGCCGCTAAAAGACCCGGTATTTGCCCGGCTTGACGCCGGCTGGGAAGAAAGAGCGGTTTCGTTTTACAATGCCTATCTGGCGTTTGGTAATGGCGAGGCCGGTGCCGAGGAAGTCTTTGCGCTTACCGGCGAGGCTTTTGCCGGTCTGGAAAGTTTCCTTACGCATTTTAGCCGTTATTTTCCCGCGGCGGAAGGTGTGAAAGGACATGTCAGCGGACCGCTCACCGTGGGGTTGCAGATCAAGGATGAACGCGGTCGGGCGTGCTTTTATGATGAAACACTGCGGGAGATGCTGGTAAAATGCCTGGCGGTAGAGGCCGTACTGGAAGTACGCCGGCTGAAAACCCTGGGCTTGCCGGTGCTGATTTTTATTGACGATCCCGGTTTGTTTTTAATTGGCGCATCCACCCATATCACGCTGACCAGGGAAATGGCGTCGGCGGCTTTACTTACCATTATCGAAGCCTTGCAGGCCGAAGGCGCCAAGGTTGGGGTGCATGCCTGCGCCGGGCTTGACTGGTCAATTCTGTTTGACTTGCCGCTGGACATTATTAGTTTCGATGCCTATCATTATTTTACCGGTATGGCTTTACAAGCCGAGGGACTGGCTGCTTATCTCGGCCGGGGCGGTGCCTTGGCCTGGGGCCTTGTGCCTACCTCGCCCGAAGCCTGGCAGGAAACGCCGGAGACCATTCTCAGCCGGTTTGCCGGTCAGTGCGCTGAACTGGCCGGACGGGGTGTAGATATAGCCACACTCAGGCAGAACATCATCTGGACGCCCAGCTGCGGAACCGGAGCCCTGCCTGTTGATTTGGCTGAACACATCTATGTTCTGGTTGGCGGCGTAATCGGCAAGCTCACAGGGTAATTTTCCTTGCCACTGCAAGTTAAAATTGCCACGCAATGCCCGGCTGACAGGGAGGAGTACCCGTCAAGCCGAGTGTTGCGTGGCAATTTATTATTTTATTCGCTTAGACTTAATCCTCAAAAGGCAACTTTTTTGTGCTCTGTCCGCAGGGTTTTTAAATCAACGCCGAGTTCGCCGGCAACATCTTTCCAGCGATTATTGATTTTTTTCATAGCCAGGACATCATTGATTGATTTGCCGGCCTGGCCGGCCAATTTTCCCGCCATGACAATATCGTGAGCTCGATAACCCTGGTCAAACAGGCTTTGCACGTCAGCCTGGGCTATATTGAGGCGCTGCGAGATATGTTTGCTGGCGATTTCCTGGCGCACAGCCTTAACTTTGGTTCTGTCAATGTTTAATGTCTGGGCGACGTCTTTCCAGGTATTGTTGTCGGTTTTTAGGGCTAAGACACTTTCGAAACTATTGCCGCTGGCTTTGGCGAATAAGCCGGCGCGGTATAAATCCCTAAAAGTTTTGCCTTGACTTTGGTATTTTTGGATAAGTGCTTTATCAATACCAAAATCCGTTGACAGACGCTGGGCTGCTTGTTCCGGTTTTATTTGGCAGTACTGGCCCGGGCGCTGTTTCCAGGTGGCATCGGCCTGAACCGTCAGGGGGATGGCAATGCCGGCAATAATAAAAGACCCGGCGACCAGGGCTGAGATGGTTTTACGCGACTTGGCAGATAACATGTAAATCCCTCCGCTTTTCATAGATTCTTGGTAGCAGTGCTCTGCTGTTTTCTTTAGCATAGCGAAGAGATGTGACAAAATTGTGACAGGAGTTGGAAAACCTGGCGATTATCAGCAGCGGCGCATTATTTCTATGTGGGCAGCGAAAAAGTGAAGGTTGTGGTTTGGCCGGGAGTACTGACCGCGCTGATGGTTCCGCCCATAGCCGTTACCAGTTTGCGCGTGATGGCCAGACCAAGGCCGGTGCCGCCGTCAAGGCGGGAACGTGATTTATCCACCCGGTAAAACCTTTGCCAGATATAGGGAAGATGTTCCGCCGGAATACCGGTACCGTTGTTGGTAATATCAACAGCAACCTGTTGCTGCCAGGTGCGGGCATTTATCGTAATGGCCGTGCCCTGGGTAGCATGGCGAATGGCATTGGTCAAAAGATTGGTGAGGACTTGGCTGAGGCGGTCGGGGTCGGCGACAATAGCGGGCAGTGTGGGGGGAATGTTGCTGGTAATGGTCAATTCCTTGGCCTGAAGAAAAGGTGTCAATTTGGCGGCATGGTCGGCGAGCAGAGGGCCAAGCTCAACCCGCC
>JAEZQV010000200.1 GCA_023441125.1 Bacillota bacterium | reverse complement strand
GCGTTTGCCCGGCTGAGCGCGGGCGGGCAAGATACAACCGAGGCTCTCCGGCAGCTGGAGGCGGCGTTAGTAGAGTTTGAGATATTCCGCTGCAACGGACGTAGTACAAAAAAAGAATGCCGGCAGTAGCCGGGCGCAAGCCGTTTTTCTTTACCAACTTTTCTAAAGTTATTCTAAAAATTGGGAGTTATAATTTGAATATCAAAAGACAGAAATACCAGGAGAGCCAAGCTTTCCTGTTTATATACATCTCCCCTGTATAACACTTTCTTGGAACCGGCACTGGACTGCCGGCTATTTTTTTACTCAGGTCGTTTTTTATTTACCAACCTTTTCTAAAGATATTCTAAAATTAGGGAGATATAATTCAAATATCGCAAGACGGAAATTCCAGGAAGGAAAAGCCTTTCTGTTTACATACATCTCCTCTATCATAAACACTTCCTCAATCCCGGCATAAGCTGCCGGGAACTTTTTTTGCTTGACAAAATAATCCACCCTGCTGCAGGAAATGTGGACGTTTTCGCTTTTGCGCTAGAATTTCAAATTCGCCATTGAAAAAATGATAACCATGTGTTAGAATAAAACGAAATTAAAGATTTTGGTCAATGTAGACCTCCCGGGCTGTTGCTCAGGAGGTCTTTTTTGTTTCCAAGTAGCTGCCATGGTTTTCAAGCAGAAACTGGGGCAGAGAACCGGGAGTGGGCTGCTATCTCTAGAAAACGGAGAGATTTTCATGAGAATACCGGAAGCAGACTTAAAACAAGAAATCGCCCGCGTCAATAACAATGTAAATCTGTCCCTGTTTGGTACAGGCTTGCGGAAACAACGGGTAACGATTGTTGAGAACAAAATTATTATTACGGCAGATCATAAGCGGATACCCGCCTTGGCCGCGCTGGACCAAAGCGACCGGCTGGCCTCGCGGTTAGCCGATGTGGCCATATTGGACGAGTATAAGCGCCGTCTCAGGGAGCAGTGCATCCAGCAGCTGGGTTTGCCGGTGGTTTGTGTTCTCAAGGATTACGCGCCTGAGTACGAACTGGCAGTGACATTTATTTTGCTTAAGGATGATTCATTAAAAACGTTAGAGCGCAAAGCAACATAACTGCTTTGGTATTGTTTGCGCGCGGGGGATTGACGAAAAAACCATAGGTCGGTCGTAGGAACTCGGTAAGAGAGCCGAAAGCTACCGCTTTCTGGAGTGTTACCGCATACGTAGAACAAGCGTGTGCCGTATCATGACCTGGCGGTAGCTTTGTTTTTTTTAGAGTTCCTACGGACAAGTATCGCCTGCCCCGCATAGGTAGATAAGTAAGAATACAGTAACGACACAGTTGCTGCTGATCAGGGAGGTTATTATTTTGCACGAAGCTGTTAAAGTAAAGGACATTTTGCAGGCCTTAGACAGAATCACCGGTGGCCGCTGCGTAAAGAACCTGGACGACTTGTTCAGCGGCCGGAATCCGTTTGTGATCATGAAATCCTCGCATATTCCCGGCAAAGAATGCATGGAAATGCCTGGCCTTATTTGCGGGAATTTAGAAGCCCCCGTAAAAAAGATCGCTGTGACGATGACGCTCACGGAATGCAATATTGAGCTGGCCGGGGCAACCGGTGTGGACGCCATTATTGCCCATCATCCGGTGGTGGAGGCGGCTAATTCCGGCGGCGTGACCATTCGCGGGTATTTGGACTTATACGGCCTGGCCGTTTTTGAACTGCATGAGGCTTTCCACGGCCTGCACCCGGGCATTGCCTATATACACGGTCACAAGTCTTTCCGTGTGGAAATTGCTTACGGCAATATCCCCGGCAATGTTCTGTATGTAGGTGAAGCTCTGCCGGGAATCTCAACGCTTGGCGCCATCCTGGACAGGCTGAATGAATTTATGGGCATGCAGGAAGAGGAAAAGCTGCTGCTGTCGGAAAAAAGCCTGCGGAATTGTCATGACATTTGTGAAACCAATGTGGCCACCGGCGGGAAACTGCTTGTCGGCGCGCGGGAGAACAGAGTCGGCACCATTCTTCATATCTTTCCGCATACCGGGTTTTCGGCCCGGCATCTTGAAATGGCCAAGCGGGAGCATCCGGCAGCCGATACCGTTATCGCCTCAATCAGCCGGGTTGAGCGCGACTGTGAACTGGTGAAAAAGGCAGAGGAGCTTGGCCTTAATTTTGTGATCGGCAATTGTCATGCCATGGAAATCCTGGAAAATGGATTGCCGCTGGCTATCGCTTTGCAAAAAATACTGCCGGCAGTGGAGGTGGTTCTCTTTCGCGAGCGGATTACGTCTACGCCGTTAAATCAGGTTGGCACCCAGGCTATCCGCGCTTATGCCGATTATATTGCCGGCGAATATCTGCTGAACCGGGAAGGAGGTGTAAAGGGACAGGCCCAGAAGTGACTTTATTTTAATATGAAGTGTAGGGAGGACAAGACAATGGCAACGATAACGGATCGTTTGGGAAATCTCCCCTTGGGAGGTTTCCACTACCGGCTCCTGGCATTAATGGGGTCAGGCATTGCGTTCGAAGCGCTGGACACCGGCCTGATTGCTTTCGTGTTAGCGAAAATGATCGGGTCCTGGAACTTATCGCCGGCCCAGATTGGGTATATCAGCAGCGCCGGCCTGGTGGGCATGGCGGTTGGCGCTGTTCTGTCCGGCACGATGGCCGACCGGATCGGCAGAAAAAAGATTTTTGTCGCTACCCTGGCCATCTACGCCGCCGGCACGGGCCTGTGCGGCCTGGCCTGGAATTACGAGTCCCTGCTGTTATTCCGTTTCCTGGTAGGGGCAGGCATTGGCGGCCAGCCGCCGGTGGCTAACGCGCTGATGGGTGAGTATGCCCCGGTAAAACACCGCGGCAAAATGCTGGTGCTGCAAAACAGCAGCTGGGCGGTCGGCTGGCTGCTGGCCGCCTTGATTTCTTATCTGATCATCCCCAAATACGGCTGGCAGCTGGCCTTCTATCTCGGGGCGCTGCCGGCGCTTACCGTTGTTTATGTCTGGCGGATATTACCGGAATCCGCCATGTACCTGGTCAGTAAGGGCCGGCACCTGGAAGCCCATGCGCTGGTGGCCAAAATCGAACAGGAACTGGGGGTGCCGGTAGGTGAGCCGCCGCAGGCGGCAGCAGTATCCCAGGCCAGTAACCGTAAATTTAACTTTATCGATCTTTGGTCGCCGCTCTACCGCCGGCGTACCGTGTGTCTGTGGGTCTTATGGTTTGGCATGGTGTATTCCTATTACGGCATCTTTACCTGGCTGCCGTCGCTGCTGGTGAAAAGCGGGCATACCCTTATCCGTTCCTTTGAATTTCTCTTATATATGACGATTGCTCAAATTCCGGGCTATTTCGCCGCCGCCTATCTAGTGGACAAGATTGGCCGCAAGGTGACTATGAGCTCCATGCTGGCGGTCTGTGCCCTGGCGGCGTATATGTTTGGCAATGCCGCCACGCCCGGCGACATCGTA
>JAEZQV010000175.1 GCA_023441125.1 Bacillota bacterium | reverse complement strand
ATTATCGGGATTGTCGAGGCAAAGGGTGACAGTTACCTTCGCCGCCGTTTGCAAAACAGCAGCCAGTACGGCATATTCCTGCGGCGTAAACCAGCTAAAGCCGTCCACCCACACTTCAGCCTGCCGGATTAAGCCGGCCTCGGGAATCTTTGCCGCCAGCAAGGCCAGATAATCCTCCGGATCAATATACCGCCCGGCCAGAAAATCCTCAAACCCCTGGTAGAGAAGCGCCAAGTCATGTATTTTTCCGGCCAGGGCCTGGTTGCCCTGGCATTCTTCCCTGCCGGCCATAGCCGTCAGCATGGCCGGCCCAATCCCGTAGGCCTTAAACTCTTTAACCAGCCCCTCAACCGTGGCGGCGAACTTCTTCTCCGACGCCGCCCGGGCTAACAGGCTGAGCTTCCCCTTGTGTTCCATCAACAGCCGGCTGAAGACCATGCGTTTGCCCAGTTCGGAAATATGGGGCCTGACGGCCCCACCGGTTTCATTCAGCACCCGGTGCGCCAGCCGGCGAAATCCCAGTACATGGGCCCGCACGAAACCGCCGGCCGGACACGCGGCGGCTAACGCCCGCTCGATCTCATAAGTAACCTGCTCCGGAACGATAAAAATAAGCGGCCGGCCGTCAGGCGATTCGGCCAGCCGTTCCAATATCTCGTTGAAACACTGCCAGGTTTTGCCGTAGCCGGCCCGGCCCAGTAGTACGTTAAGTCTCATAGCTCCGCTCCTCTAGCCTTTGGTTATCAAGTCACAAAATAAGGCAACAAGCCGGGGATCAAACTGACTGCCGGACCGCCGTTTAAGCTCGGCGACAGCCTCCGCAGCCGACATCGCCTTGCGGTACGGCCGGTCACTGGTCATCGCGTCATAAGCATCAACAATAGTAATAATCCGGCATTCCAGCGGAATCTCCTCCCCGGTCAGGCCGATCGGATACCCGTTCCCGTTCCACCATTCATGGTGTTTGAGAATAAAATCGGCAATCGGGATAAGATCGGAGATTGATTGGGCTATCCGGTAGCCAATGTCAGCATGGCGCTGCATTTCAGCCTGTTCTTTCAGCGTGAGCTGGCCCGGCTTAAACAGAATCCGGTCGGAAATCCCCACCTTGCCGATATCATGAAACTGCGCCAGCAGCCTAATATCGTCGGTCCGACGCTCGGACAGCGTCAGCATGGCTGCTAGCCGGGCGGCCTGCAACTGCATTCTGTCGCCATGTCCTTCGGTAATAAAATCGCGTGCTTCCAGCGCCTTGAGCAACGCCTTGACAATAGCGCTGCGGCTGTTGCGGCTGCGGTGCAGCTTTTCCCGGTACATGTTATCGTCGGCTTCCCGGAACAATTCCTTCATGTTGACCAGTTCACCCTTGTCATTGCCGCCGGCCGCAAAGCCGATGGACATGCTCAGCGGCAGCTCCAGGTGGCTGGCGTTATAAGCATCAACCGCGCCGCGTATCCTGAGACATACATCCTCCAGCAGCCAGCAGTCGGCCTCTGGCAGCAAAATAGCGAATTCATCGCCGCCAATACGGGCGACAATGTCATCAGACCGCACATGGGTTTTTATAATATCGGCGGCCGCATTGAGCAAGCTGTCCCCCTGCTCATGCCCCAAGGTGTCATTAATCAGTTTTAGCCCGTCAACATCACACAATACAATGCCTACCGGCTTGGGGGCAGCCGCTTCCAGCCGGGACATCTCCCGCTTAAACAGTGCTCTGTTGTATAGCCCGGTGAGCGCGTCGTGATAACTGATATATTCCAGTTTCTTTTCAAATTGCTTACGTTCGGCCAATTCCTGCTGTAGGGCGGTGTACAGCTTGGCATTAATCAGGGCAATGGAAGCCAGATCGGCAAACCGGCTGAGCACCGTCACCTCTTCCTGACCAAAATTCTTGGTTTCCAGATACGCCAGGCCGATGATCCCGGCAAGCTGCCCCTGCGCCTTGAGCGGCATACAGATGACGGCATTCAGGCAGCCATATTCCGCTACCGGATAACGCCGGGGCCAGGCTGCATAATCATTGATAATACAGGTCTCGCCGCTTTCAATCACCCGCCCGGCCGCACCCAGCCCGGGAATAAAGGCCATCCCTTTGTGACGGTCATAAAAACCGCTGGCCACTTTCAGCATAAACTTACCGGTAGCATCGTCAGCCAGGGCAATAAAGCCGTGTTGCGTGCCAACAAGCTCGCCGGCTTTTACCACCATACTTGCCAGCAATTCTTTACTATCGAGACTATTCATAAGCGCCAGCGCCGTGTCATGCAGGGCTGTAAGATAGTTGTTCTGACGGTGTAGATCGTCCATGACTCATCCCTGTCTTTCCCAACTTGCTTCTTTTCCAATAATTGCTGTATAATTCGCCGCCAGTAAAAAGTTTCCTTCCGGATCAATTTGCATTTTTGGAAAATTTATACACCTTCGTACAAATACCATAATATTTCTGCCATTTGCTCTCCCAGCACCGGCAGGGGATTAACCCGGGTCGAACCTTTCAGGCAATTGGCCACCAGCTCATCAAAGCGGTCGGCAAAGTCGCTGCGGACAACACCGGCTTGCATCAGGCCGGCCGGAATGGCCAGCTGCCGGTTAAGTTCTTTTACGGCAGCAATAAACTCCTGGCAATTTTTACGGCCAATACTACGGGCCAGTTCATCCAGGCGCGCCGCCACACTCCCGGCCTGCGCGTTAAATTCCAGAACATACGGCAGGGCAATGGCATTTAACAGCCCGTGCCCCAGATTCAGCTTGCCGCCCAGGGCATGGGCAATGCCATGAGCCATCCCCAGGCCGGTATTATCAAATGCCAGGCCGGCCATGCACTGATAATGGTGCACCTTCTCCCGGCTCTCGGCCGTCTTGTCCCGGTAGGATGCCGGTAGCCAGGCAAATAAACCGGCTACCGCCCCTTTGGCCAGCACTTCGCAAAAGTCGTCCCGGTTGCTGTTAATGTAGCACTCTACTGCGTGCGTAAGGGCATCCATGCCGGTTTCGGCCACAACGTTATCCGGCATGGTCATGGTGATATCCGCATCCAGAATGGCCAGATCAGGAATAAATGCCGGTGTTTTAAGACCAATTTTAAGCTTCTGGTCACGAAAAGTTATAACGGCGGCTTTGGTCACTTCGGCGCCGGTACCCGAGGTCGAGGGGATGGCAATAAGCCGGAGCTTTTTGCGGGCGGCCGGCAGCTCGGTCGTCTGGGCTTTGGCAAAATCGAGCTCGGGATAATCGTAAAACAGCGCCATGACCTTGGCCGCATCAATAGGTGACCCGCCGCCAACGGCCACTAACAGGTCCGGTCCAAATGCGCGCATGCTGGCCAGGCCGTCCAGGACGGCCCGGGTATCGGGATTTTGGCCGATGCCGCCGTACACACAGGTCGTGCAGCCGGCTGCCTGCAGTATTTTTTCAATCCTGTCAATTACGCCGCTGGCCTGCATAGCCCGGCCGCCGGTAACGATAAAGACCCGGCCGGCCTGGCTGTTGGCAAGCTCGGCTATCGATCCCCGGCCGGTAATAATGGCCCGGCCGCCCAGCATAATCTGTTTCATGAATGGTCAACTCCTCGTCCAGTCAATCTGCAAGTATATTACTAAGTAATATTGGACAGCAACTGCGGCAACACCTGCTAAGAATAAAGAAAAGCCGTAGCAGCCCACCCGCCGCTACGGCTCCAAAAATTCTTTATTGTGGTTTTTTGCCAAACCATTTCTCGTAGATTTTGGCATACTCCCCGTTTTGTTTCAGATCATCCAGCGCTTTGTTGATTTTTCCGGCCAGTTCGGTATTCTTCTTAGCTACAGCAATCCCGTACTCTTCAGCATTGAGCACTTCGCCGACCAGCTTGGCATCTTTGCTGCCGCCTTTGGCCAGATAATATTCATTGACCGGCAAATCGTTCACAACCGCATCGGCGCCGCCGGCTTTCAATTCCAGGAACGCTTCGGATGCGCTGTTAAACTCGCGGACCTTGGCATCCTTTATTTTTTTGGCTTCTTCCGCACCGGTAGTGCCAATCTGCACGGCAATCCGTTTGCCTTCCAGATCTTTAAAGCTTTTAACCATGGTATTATCGGCCTTTACAATGATCGATAAGCCCGACTTGTAATACGGTTTGGAAAAGTTGACCTTTTTGGCGCGCTCATCGGTAATGGTCATGGCGGACGCAATCACATCAATCTGACCGCCCTCCAACGCAGGAATTAAACCGTCAAAAGCCGTATTGGCAATCTGCACTTCCATTCCCAGTTGTTTACCGACAGCTTTCATGAGATCCACATCAAAGCCCACATAATCCTTGTTTTGGTCATCCTGGAACTCAAACGGCGGGAAAGTAGCCTCAGCGCCTACTTTGAGGACCTTGGCCGCCGGCTGGGCCTGCTGACCGCCGCCGCAGCCGGCGAGACCTAAGGCCAGCACAAACATTACCAGACTGGCAAAAGCAATCCACTTTTTAGACATAGTATGTACCCCTTTCGTATGCATAATCCTTTATCATTATACATACTTTTGTCCTGCCTTCCAAACTTCCTGGCCTGCCAAAACAAATAAAAATGCAAGGGCATGCGCCGGCAAACGCCTTATTTGTCCCTTTATCAGAGATTATTAAAAGAATTTTAATGTTTTGTGTTTTTCCAGTATATATTTTCCGCTTGTCACCGGCTTTTTGCCGGCAACTCTCAGTTTGTCAGGCAATACCGGTTCATTCGGCCAGCAGCCCGGCCAATTGCCGGTAAAAGGTCAGTTGATCGGCAAACAGCATCCGGGTCAGACCACTGGGAGAAGGAACGACAAAATCAATAACCCCGGCAACTGTGCCTGTTTCCTGGCGGCCGCAGGCGACAGCCCGCCGGCCGGAAAATTCCCTGTACACGCCCACGCCCACGCCGGCGAAACAGGCAACCCCGGGCCGGTACTGGCTGATTTTCGCTGTAAGAATCACCCGGCCGGCGGCGTATTCCGCTTTCGTTATCTCAGCCGCCGTCCGGCTGGGGCGGGCCACGATATTGGTAATTCCCAGGCCAAGACTAAGCAGCCGGGCGTCTTCCCCGGGTTTAAACTGATAAGGTGTTAAACCGGCTGCCGCCAGCAGTTTCCAGAACTTATTGGAATAGCCGGCAAAATGATGGCCGGTTGCAGCTGACCTGGCGCCGGGGTTGAAGCCGATGAACAGGATCTTTAAACCTGGCGCGATTATGTCCGGTACTTGGTTCATGGCTTCCTCTCCCTTACACTCCGCAGTAGGAAAGCGATTGGCAATGGGTCCCCAACTGCTGCTTGCCTGGCATAAAACGCAGTGCGCCGCTGCCTGAGCCTGCTTATCCTGCCGGCTCAGGCCATAGCGCCTGTCAGCGTAAATACACTTACTTCCGCCGGGCAGCCAAGCCGGAGCGGCAGCCAGTGGCCGGCGCCTACGCTGACATAGCCGCATGAATCGCCTTGACGGTACAGCCCGCGCATATATTTATACTCAACCGGCAGCAGTGACTTGCCGAAAACATTCACCTGGCCGCCATGCGTGTGTCCGGCCAGCGAAAACGGGATGCCACCGGCAAAGGCATTATCAAAAAAATCCGGATGATGCGCCAGCAGAACCGGAAACGCCCCGGCCGGAATCCCCTGGACCGCCTGGCTGAAATACCGCTTTCGCACGTCTGCTACGTCCGCCTTGTTCCGGCCCCAGGGATAGTCAACCCCGGCCAGATATAGATTGTTGACAACCGGCTGATTTTTGTTCTCCAGGACGGTGACGGGGCTGTTGGCTAACGCCCAACGGATCCGGCCGATATCGCGAAAATACTCATGGTTTCCCCAGCAGAAAAAAATCCCATACGGCAAAAGCGGCTGGAAAGCGGTAAGCCGGTCCATGGTGGGAGCCAGCAAGTCCAGATCATCCACCAGGTCGCCGGTAATCACCAGCAGTTGCGGCGCTTCCTGCTTAATCATATTTAACACCCGGTCCAGCTTATCCATGCCAAAAAACGGGCCGATGTGCGTGTCACTGATTTGCGCAATCCGAAAACCAGCCAGCGCCCGCGGCAGCTGCGGAAAAGCAAGGGTATGCCGGTTGAGGCCGATATAGTGATCCCCGCCAAGCACCCCATAGGCGCTGATAACCAGCGGCACCGCCGGCACCGCCGCGACGGCTCCCTGCAAGAATTGCCGCCGGGTAATTCCCGGTTCCCGGGCAGGCGCCGCTGGGTCAGCCGGGCTTGTTCCGCCGGTGGCGGCTGCCGTGCTAAAAAGCCGCAGCGCCTGTCTGACAACATAGCCGGCCAGCAGAACCACCAGCATGAAAACGAGGCCAACCAGCCAGATGTAGGCGACATAAAGGCAATACCGGAACCATTCGCCGGGAAAACCGTCGGCCGGCCGCAGCCAGCGGCTGAAGACGAGGGTGGCCACGGCGAATACAGTGGCCGCCCAATAGCCGTATTGTAGTCTTTTTCCGGAATACAGGGGATGCCACTTGGCTAGGATGCGGCTTCCCAGCCAGGTTACTCCGGCTAAAAGGAGAAAGAAAAGTACAATCATAACCGTTGACGGACCGTGTTGCATGCGCGCCTCCATGAAACAAATTTTATCGTAATGTGCTGCTGTCATTCCTGTAGTAGTTATTTCCCTAAAATACCTTTAGTATAGTCCATTAAACCCAAAAAGGAAAGTATGTACCAAAAGCGCCTGCCTCCTAAAAGCAGAAGGTCAGGCGCTTGAAAGAACGCTATTCAGTTATTGCAGCTTTGTTTTTGTTCCGGCGGAAGCGGCCTCTCAATCTGTCGATCAGCAGATAAACCAAGGGTACAATGATCAGCGTCAGCAGCGTCGAGGTTAAGAGGCCGCCGACTAAAACCACGCCCATGGACTGACGCAGTTCAGCGCCGGCGCCAATTCCCAGGGCAATCGGCATCATGCCGAAAATCATGGCCGCCGTCGTCATAAGAATAGGCCGCAGCCGTACTGAACCGGCCTCAATCAGCGCTGCAGTGATCCCCAGCCCCTGGGCGCGCAGAGTATTGGTATAATCGACCAGCAGAATGGCATTCTTGGTTACCAGACCCATAAGCATGATAACCCCGATCAGCGACATGATATTTAGAGTCTGACCGGCAATTAACAGCCCCAGGATGGCGCCGACAAACGAAAACGGCAGCGACAGCATGATAGTAAACGGATGGATAAAGCTTTCAAATTCAGCCGCCAGCACCATGTAGATGAGCGCGATGGCTAGTATCAGCGCACTGCCGATTTCCTTGAAGGATTCCTGCATAGTCTGGGCTGAGCCGACAAACTTATAAGAATAACCCATGGGCAGGTTGAGTCCGGGCATGAGGGCCGTCACGTTGTTGATCACATCGCCGGCGGACACACCGATAGCGTTGGCATACACGATAACCTCGCGCTGCCTGGCATCCCGGTTAATCTCGTTCGGTCCCGACGACAGCCTGATGTCGGCCACATCACCCAGACGGACAAAGCTGCCGGTCTTGCTGGCAATCCGCAGGTTGGCCACGTCCGTCATATCCATACGGCCTTCCGCCGCCACCTGCACCCGGATATTGTAGTCACTGTCACCGGCGGTATAGCGGTTGCGGGTAGTAGCGCCCATGAACGCCATTTGCACAGTATCGGCTACTGTCGAAGCGTCCAGGCCCGCATCGCTGGCCCGGACCGAATTTAACCGGACTTCAACCTCAGGCACGGCCTGTTCGGCGGAAATGTCAACATCGGTTGTACCGGGAATTGCTTTAATCTGCTCGGCCAGCGCCTGCGCGTTCTGCTTAAGCACATTCAAATCCGGTCCCCGGAGAGCCACCTGTACCGGCCGCGAGTCGCCCCGGCCAACCCCCTGGCCTGTCTGGACGGCAATTTTCAGATTACCGATCGTACGGAATTTGAGGCGCAGCTCATCCATGATTTTGTTCATGGAACGCTGCCGTTCCCGCGCCGGTTTAAGGCGTACGCCGATGGTGGCTTTATAGGTTTGTCCGCCTGAGCCAATTGTTACATAGGAGCTTTCCAGCTCCGGGCCGAGAGCCATTACGGCCTGCTCAACCGGCGCAACCCATTCAGTCATCTGGTCCAGCGAAGTGCCCGGCGGTGCCGACAGCACGATATTAAACTCGCCGGAATCATAAGTGGGCTGAAATTCGGTACCTAAAAACGGCAGCAGCAGCCCGTTGATAAACAACGACAGTACGGCCAGCGCCACCAGTTTTTTGGGCCGCTGCAAGGCCCAGCCAAGTGCTGTACGGTACATACTCTGCAGTTGCCTAAACCAGTGTTCAAACTTGTCCAGGCCGGCTTGCAGCCAGCGCCCGGGGCCGTTTGTCACACCGATGCCATGCTGGGTTTTCAGCCAATAAGCCGACAAGGTCGGTGTCAGGGTAAACGCCACAAACAGCGAGAAGGCAACGGCAAAGGCGACGGTCAAGCCAAATTGTTTAAAGAACTGGCCGATAATGCCGGTCATACTGCCGACTGGCACAAACACGGCTAAAATAGACAGCGTCGTCGCCATGACGGCCAGGCCAATTTCCGCAGTGCCGTCACGGGCGGCAACCAGCGCCGGTTTACCTTGCTCCATATGGCGGTAGATGTTTTCAATAACCACGATGGCATCGTCGATAAGAATACCCACCGCCAGGCTAAGGCCCATTAACGACATGTTATTGAGCGTAAAGCCCATGGTTTTCATCAGGAAGAAGGTCGCGATAACCGAAGTAGGGATAGCTATCGCGCCAATGACCGTTGCCCTGATATTTTGCAGGAACAGAAAGGTAATAATGACGGCCAGCAAGCCGCCGAAAAACAGCGACATCATGACATCATGAACACTGTCGTTAATATAAAGCGAACTGTCCCGGTTGATCTGCATCTTGACATCTGCCGGCAGCGTGGTTTGCAAGCGGTCCACCGCCTGCTTAACCCGGTTGGCAACTTCCACCGTGTTGCTGCCCGACTGTTTCTGGACTGAGACCAGAACGCTGGGCGCTCCGTTGGCCCGGGCCATGGCCCTTACTTCCTCCAGACCGTCGACTACATTGGCTACATCACCCAATTTTATCAGCCGGCCATCCTGATTGGCCACAATAATCTCCTGGATATCGTTGATATCTTGGTATTTGCCGACAGTCCGCACCGTCAAGTCCAGCCCTCTGTCAATCACGTGGCCGCCAGGGGCATTGAGGTTTTGCGAGTTGACGGCATCAAGCACCTGGTTCATGGTAATCTTATAAGCTGCCAGCTTTTTGCTGTCTACCTGCACCTGAATTTCCCGGTCGGCGGCGCCGTAAACACTCACGTCGGCCACGCCGTCGATCCGCTGCAGTTCGTCCTTGACAACGTCCACCGCCAATTTGCGGATTTCGGCCGGACTCTTGGTATCCGACGACAAGCTCATAAACAAGACGGCCTGAGCACTAACGTCAAACCGCTGAATCACCGGTTCATCCACCTGGTCCGGCAGCCGTTTGCGGATGGCGGCGATCTTCTCCCGGACCTCATTCGCCGCCAGTTTGGCATCGGTGCCGTATTCAAACTCGATGACAACCTGGGAAACCCCTTCCCTGGTTACCGAGGACAGGTTCTTAATACCCGACAAGGCGCTGACAGCATCCTCCACCGGCTTGGTTATCAGGCTCTCGACTTCTTCCGGCGAGGCACCGCTGTAGTTTACCGTTACGGTTACGATGGGAAAGTCGACATCGGGATTCAGGTCGATGCCCAGCGATGGATAAGCCTTTAGGCCGAACACCACCAGCAGCATGACCAACATAACTGTAAACACCGGCCTTCTGATAAAGGTGGCAATCGCATTCATTACTTATCACCGCCCGCTACCGGTGTAATGAGCACACCGTCCTTAATCTTGTTCTGGCCAGCCACAACAATTGTCTCGCCGGCAGCAACACCGTCAAGGACTTCCGCCCAGCCATCACCGATATAACCCAGCTTAAGAGTCCGCTGCTGCACTTTATTATCAGGCGTTACCACAAAAACGGTTTTTTGATCGTCCTTAAGCACCAACGCTTTTTCCGGCACCGCCACCACGCCCGGGTGGACGGCTGCCGGCACCGACGCCTTGGCAAACATGCCGGCTTTAAGAACGCCATCCGCATTGGGAATGGTAATTTCAGCGGCGAAAGTCCGGGCCGGCGTAGCCGCCACCGGCGACAGCCGGGTAATTGTACCGGTAAACTCCCGGCCGCCAAGTGCATCCACACGAATTGTAACGGTAGTACCTACCGCCAGGTCGGCAATCTGCGATTCACCGACAGTTGCCTGGGCCAGCAGGGTTGTGGTGTCGGCCATAGTTACAATGGCTGAACCGGCCCGGGCAAAGGTTCCGGCCTGAACAAGCCGCTTGGTCACTACTCCGCGCTTAGGCGTTGCCACGGTGGCATTGTTAAGTTTCTCTGTCAGCAGCATGACATTGCCTTCCGCCGCCCGTACCTGACCGGCCGCCAGATCCCGCTTGGTGCGGGCCGTATCCAGCGCCTGGGCCGACACCGCCCCTTTGTCGGCCAGGGCCGCATAGCGGCGATAATCCAGCTCGGCTTGCTCCAGCGTGGATTTTGCCGCCATTAAATTGCCTTCCGCCTGCACCACCTGCGCGGCTAATTCAGTGGTGTCAAGCGTGGCGATAACCGCACCGGCTTCAACGATGTCACCTTCATTCACATTCAAAGCGTTGATCCGGCCATCCACCTTGGGAGAAATGTCGGCACTCCACACTGGCTCCAGGCTGGCAGGAAACACTAAGAGCGGCGTAATATCGCGCCGGCCAACCTGGGCAACTTCCACCGCCGTTGCCGGCATGCCCGCCATCTGGCTGGCGCGGGCCTTATTACCGGCAATGTTGGTATAAATGCGATAACCTATGACACCAGTGAGCGCCAACACAATGGTCAGAGCTACTGCCAGGCGTTTTTTATTGGTTAGCAGCATGGTATCATCCTTTCGCTTGATTTGGCTGTTTATCCAGTAACTGACCGCCAGGCTGTTGTTTTAATCTAAATTAACCCACTGCCTGACTATCTGGTCAGAGGTTTATTATATCATTTAAGTGTTAAAATTGATATATAAAATATAAGAAACCGCCATACTTTAATAGCGGTTTCTTATAGCATTTATTTTATTTTCTGCTACCGGCGGTACAATTATCCTTTTGGCTGCATACAGCATATAGTAATAGTCTAAAAGGGAGGAGTAAGCATGGCTACGGTTGATAGCATAACTATCATTAATACCCTGCTAGGCGATATTAATGCCGTTGTTCCTAACTTTACGTCTTTGGTCAGTTCTTACCGGCTGCTTGTCGGCGCCGCTGAAGAGGTACAGCGCACCCCCGGCGTACCTTTTGAAATATTTGAACGGGCGGTTATCCGCTATGACCGTACCGGCACGCTGATTGACCTCTTGCTTGAGCTCTTATGCTGTAAAATAGCCTTTATCACCCAGTTTTTAGCTGTGACCTGCGCCCCGGTCGACATCTTCAGACTCCTGGAGGATTGCTGCGCGCCGGATGATCCCAACTGCCGTACGGCCGAGACCATCATTATCCTGGAAGCGCTGCGCCAGGTGCTTGGGCGTCCGTGCAACTCCTGTTTCGGACCGCCGCCAGGTAACATAACCGAGCCCCATCCGAAGCCGGCGCCCACAACAGCCACGCCGGCCAAGCCGGGCATAATCCAAAGCGATCTTGAAACCCAGCAGGAATTAACGACCGAAGTCACGCCCCCGCCCTCATTTACCAGCCCGCTTAGGCGCCGGCATATCTAACGCTACTCCGCCTCAAGCATGCCGGCTTTCTTATAGAGAGTATAAAAATGGTGGGTAGGTCCCACGCCCTTGCCGATGGTCAAGCCGTGTTCAATGGCCACCGTTATGTATTCTTTGGCGGCAGCAACGGCCGCATCGACCGACAGCCCCCGTCCCAGATTGGCAGCGATGGCCGAGGATAAGGTACAGCCGGTACCATGCGTGTTTTTCGTGGCAATCCGGGGTGAGGGGAGATAGATAAACCGGTCACCGTCATAGAGAATATCGGTCGAGTCACCGTCCAGATGCCCGCCTTTCATTAATACACTCCTGGGGCCAAGCGCCATGATCTGCCGGGCGGCCGCTTCCATATCGGCTAAGGTGGTAATGGCGCGTCCGGTTATAACCTCCGCCTCGGGGACGTTCGGCGTCAGAACGGCAGCCAGCGGCAGCAGTTCCCGGATCAGTGTCGCTTCCGCCGCCGGGTTCAGCAAATGAAAGCCGCTTTTGGACACCATCACCGGATCGACCACCACGTTGCTCACGCCATATTTCTTTAGTCCGGCGGCAATAGCCGTAATGGTTTCAATCTGCGATACCATGCCGATTTTGACGGCAGCCACCGTGATGTCCTCAAAAATAGCCTCAAGCTGCTTGGTAATCACCGCAGGGGTAATATCCTGCACAGCATATACCCCCTGGGTATTTTGGGCGGTAACGGCAGTTATCACACTCATGCCAAACACACCATGGGCGGCAAAAGTTTTCAGATCGGCCTGAATGCCGGCACCGCCGCTGGAATCTGAACCGGCAATTGTTAATACATTTTTCATATTTTCACCCCTACCCAAAGATAGACACGAATTCCGCAGAATTCGTGTCTTCAAGCCTTTGACAAATTACAGCTTACCAAAGCTGCCAGCATCCTTTGTATACGACAAATATAAGACATCAGCCCCCGGATAACCTAATTTTAGCATACAATCTGCTGAAAAAACAGTATGTCCTTATTCCGCCAGGTAATCGGGACTAAATTCAGTGACGTCATATTCTCAATACAAGCGGCAAGTATTCTGTATATCCTAGCTGGCACTGCCGATAAGGTTTCCGTCGGTCCGCAGCTGTCCGGCAAATTCTGCCGGCGGAAGCGGCCAGCTGATAAAATAACCTTGAATAATATCGCATTTTTTTTGCTGCAGGAAGGCAAACTGGGTCTCCGTCTCAACCCCCTCGGCAACAACCGTCAGACCCATTTGGTGGGAAAGTTCAATGATCGTGCCGGTTACAGCGGCATCGATCCCGCCGGCAGCAATGTCGTCAATAAACGCTTTATCCATTTTTACCGCGGTAATCGGCAGTTTTTTCAAATAAGTCAGCGACGAATAGCCTGTGCCAAAATCGTCCAGAGCAATCCGGATGCCCAGAGCCCGCAATTCTGCTAACTTGCGGACATTATCGGCCAACTGCTCCATCAGGACGCTTTCCGTGATCTCCAGTTCCAGCAGTTGCGGCGGCAATCCCGTGGCCGCCAGCACATCGGCCACCCCCTGAACAAAGCCCGGCTGGATTAGCTGCACAACTGAGATATTCACTGATACCCACAGTCTTCCCAGGCCCTTACTATACAGTTCCTGGCTAAAGGCGCACGCCTGCGCCAGCACCCACATACCAATTTCCACAATCAGGCCTGTCTCCTCGGCCAAAGGAATAAACTTGAGCGGCGGCATCAGGCCGTAGTCAGGACTTTCCCAGCGCAGCAAAGCCTCAAAACCTGCCACTCTTTCGGCGGCCATGTCAAATTGAGGTTGGTAATACAGTCTGAGCTCATTGTTTTTAAGCGCCTGGCGCAGCCTCGATTCCAGCAGCGTCTTCTCCACGACCGCATTATGCATGGATTCATCAAACACCATATACCCGCGTTTGCCGGAATTCTTGGCCGAGTACATAGCCGTATCGGCATTGCGCAACAGCTCGTCGATCGTGCTGCCATGCTCCGGATAAAGGGCAATCCCGGCGCTGGCTGTAATATGAAAAACATGGTCGTTCACGGTAACGGGTTTTTCCAGCAGCCGCATCACTTGCTCGGCGTAAGCGGCGGCCTCCTCAGCGGTATTAATAGCAGGCAAAAAGATAATAATTTCATCGCCGCCCAGCCTGGCTGCCAGACCGGCGTCCACCACCAGTTCTGCCAGCTGGCGGCTGATATTAACCAGCAATTGATCGCCCCAGGAGTGGCCATAGGTATCATTAATCAGTTTAAAATTGTCAAGATCGATAAACAGCAGGGCACCGTGCGTGCCCTGTTCCTTAGCCTTAGTCAGCGCTTCACAGACCGTTTCCGTCAACAGTTCCCGGTTGGCGAGACCGGTAAGAGTATCATAGTAAGCCATATGCTTTATTTTTTCTTCTTTAAATTTACGGTCGGTAATATCTGTATACGAACCGGCCATGCGTATCGGCTGGTCATTGCCGTCAAATAAAGCCTTGCCCCGCGACAAAATCCAGCGGTAGCCGCCAGCCGGCGATTTGACCCGGTATTCAAGCTGGAACAGCTGGGTGCGTCCGCTGAAATGCTCGTCTAATGCAGTAAGCAAATGCGGCAGATCATCCGGATGTACAAGCTTCTTCCATTTCTCATGCGTATTGACCGCCTGCTCGGACAACCCCAGCAAGTGCAGCCCCCGCTCCGACAGTGTCTGGGTATCACTGGCGGCATCCCAGATCCACAGCCCGTCATTCGAACCCTCGGTTACCAGACGGTACATTTCTTCTTGCTGCCGGATTCTCTCTTCATTCAAATACAGTTCGTTAAAATTTTGCCGGAGTTCTTCCTCTTGCGCCGACAATTCCTCATGAATATCCATCAGCGCTTCATTCTGCTGCCTAAGCAGCCGCTCCGCCTGCTTGTACTTGCCAATCCTGGCCGTAAGATAAAGCATAATCAGGCTAAGTATAATAACAATCGCGCTTAGCCCGCTAACATACATGTCCCCCAATCCGCTACACCATCTTCCTTCTTCCTGTTATATCACCTGTTAAAATTATATCGTGTTTTTTTCTTTAGTTCCTTATATGAAAAGATAAAGTCAATTAAAGTCAAAAAGTCAGTAAAAGTTAGAACGTCTGCGTCCGACTTTCCTTTTTGGCAAAAATCAGCTCTACGGCTCTAAAACCGCCGCTTTTCGCCGATTTCCCCGCTCCAACTAATAAGCATTTTCTGCTAGTATTAAATTGTAAATATTGTTAAATCTATTGCTAACCAATTTCTCACATTGTTTGAGGAGGTAATGATTATGCCTAATGAAAAATATACACAGAAAGCGGCGGCGGCTTTACAGGAAGCCCAGCAACTCGCCGCCCTGCACTACCACCAGGAATTAACGCCCAAACACCTGGCACTGGCCCTGGTTAAGGATGCCGAAGGCATCATGGCCTACCTTTTAACGCAACTGCAAATCGATGTTCGCCTGTTAACGGCGAAATTAGAACAATTGGTTAAGGCTATTCCAGCGGTACGCGGACAGGAAAGCAGCCTGCGAATGAATACGGCTATGATGCGGGTTATGGCAGTAGCGGAAAGCCAAGCCAAAGCCATGAAAGACGAGTATATCAGCGTAGAGCATTTGCTGCTAGCCATTACGGAGGACGGGGAAAGTGATCTGATTGCCGTTTGCCGCGACTTTGGCCTGACCAAAAGCCGGGTAAAAGAGGCGGTCGGCCAGTTCAGGCATGGTCAATCCATCACGTCCGATAATCCTGATGAAAACCTGGAGGCCCTTAATAAATACGGGCGTGATCTGACGGCGCTGGCCCGGGAAGGCAAACTGGACCCGGTTATTGGCCGAGATGAGGAAATCCGCCGGGTGGTCGAAATCCTGTCGCGCCGCACCAAAAACAATCCGGTGCTGATTGGTGAGCCCGGCGTTGGTAAAACCGCCATTGTGGAAGGCCTGGCCCGGCGTATTATCGCCGGCGATGTGCCGGAGAGTCTGAAAAATAAAACCGTGTTCTCGCTCGACTTGGGCGCCATGGTAGCCGGCGCTAAATTCCGGGGTGAATTTGAAGAACGTCTCAAAACCGTTTTGGCCGAAATTGCCAAATCGGAAGGGAAAATCGTTTTATTTATTGATGAATTGCACACGGTCGTAGGCGCCGGCGCGGCCGAAGGCGCCATGGATGCCGGCAACATCCTTAAGCCGATGCTGGCCCGTGGCGAACTCAGGTGCATAGGCGCCACCACCCTGAACGAATACCGTAAGCATATTGAAAAAGATGCCGCCCTGGAACGGCGGTTTCAACCCATCCTGGTCGACCAGCCCAGTGTGGAGGATACTATCTCCATTCTGCGGGGACTCAGAGAGCGGTACGAAATTCATCACGGCGTAAAAATTAAGGATGCCGCCCTGGTGTCTGCCGCCATCCTTTCCGACCGTTATATTGCCGACCGGTTTTTGCCTGACAAAGCCATTGACCTGGTTGACGAGGCGGCGGCCAAATTGCGCACCGAAATCGACTCGATGCCCAGCGAGCTGGATGAGGCCTCCCGGCGTATCATGCAGTTGGAGATCGAAGAACAGGCGCTAAAAAAGGAAAACGACCTATCCTCCAAAGATAAACTGGAGCGCATCCGCCATGAGCTGGCCGGACTAAAAGAGCAGGCCGATGCCCTAAAGGCGCAGTGGCAGCTGGAAAAACAGGCAATTGTCCGCCTCCGGGATTTGAAGGGACAAATCGAAACAGCCCGCACCCAGATGGAAGCAGCCGAACGGGCCTACGACTTAAACCGCCTGGCCGAGTTAAAATACGGCCGTCTGCCCGCGCTGGAGAAACAGCTCAGCCAAGAGGAAGAGCAACTCACTCACAACCGCTCCCATAAAACCATGCTGAAGGAAGAAGTGGATGAAGACGACATCGCCAAAGTGGTCAGCCGCTGGACGGGCGTGCCTGTTACCAAGCTGCTGGCCGGCGAACGGGAGAAGCTGATCCACCTTGAAGCGGTCCTGCATAACCGCGTTATCGGCCAGGATGACGCTGTTACGGCTATCAGCGAGGCCATTATCCGGGCCCGGGCCGGTATTAAAG
>JAEZQV010000418.1 GCA_023441125.1 Bacillota bacterium | reverse complement strand
CCGCTGAAGCAACTTCCTCCCGCCGCATATGGTTGGCAGCCGCCGCTTCTTCGATGACTACATCACTGACCCGCACCTTCAGTTCACTCGCTAAGTCAATACATTCCCCCAGGGTCAGGCCGCCGAGAGTATATCTTTTTTGCCGCACTAACGCCCCCAACTCGTCCATATGCTGCCTCCTCCTGTCCCAAACAGTCTTGCTGCCAACCCTGCCGCCGGCTTTTGTCTCAACTTCCCCGGCAAAGAGATCCCCAGGAAATGCAATGCTAAGTCGCCAGACGCTCTGAGGACTTAGCATTCTGCTTGGGGATAGCCTCATAACCAGCAGTCGGTTTAGGCAAACAAACCGTTGCGATAAGCCGTTAAGTAATCTCCGCAATACTCATCCTGGTCCAATAATGCTCTGGCTGCATAGATAACCCCCATCATGCCCTGGTCGGTCGGATTCAAAATGTAGCCATCCATGCCCAGGGTCATGGTTTGCACAACGAACAGCCGGTTTAACAGCTTGCGGCCAGGCAGGCCAAAGGATATATTACTCAGGCCGCAGGCAAAGTGGACCTGCGGATACTGTTCCTTAATCAGCTTAATCGTTTCGAGAACTTCTGTGCCGGCCCCGCTGACGACGCTGATCGGTTTCACCAGCGGATCAAAATGGATGTCACCGGCCGGAACGCCGGCAGCCGTAAGCTTGGCATAGAGACTGTGCACCACCCGCATCCGTTCCCCGGCAGTAGTAGGCATTCCGCTGTCATCCATGCAGAGCGCCACAATCTTGGCCTTGTAGGTAAGCGCCAGGGGAAGAACCTGATCAAACCGTTCCTGCTCATCCGTAATCGAGTTAATCATCGGCTGGCCGTACTTGGCAAGGGCCAGGCCGGCTGCCAAAGCCCGGGGATTGGGACTGTCAATACACAGCGGCGCCTGGGCGGCCTCCTGAATGGTATTGACCAGCCAGGCCATAATTTCCACTTCATTATGCACTTTGTTGCCGCAGTTTACGTCCAGATAAGTAGCGCCGGCTGCCAGCTGGGCAACTGCCACCTCCTTTATATACGCGGCATCCTGCTTGTCGACGGCCGCGCTAATTTCCTTGCGGCTGGTATTTATCAGCTCACCGATAATGATCATGCTGGTTCCTCCTTGTACAAATTGAACAAACAACACTCTGCCTGCTGCAGTACGAATAGCTGCCATGCGTTAATGCTGCAGCCTGAGGCATGGCTAGCTAAAGGCAGCAGCCGGAAAAGCTTTGCCGTACACTTTCCCGGCTGCTTATGTTTGCCGGCTACTTTTAAGCGCTCATTTGCAGGGCAATTTCCTTGGCGGCGATTGCATCGGCACAATATGCATCGGCGCTGATTTCATCGGCAAATTCCTGTGAAATGGGCGCGCCGCCCACCAGAATCTTAACCTTGTCCCGAAGACCGGCGGCGGCAATCGCATCAATTGTGTCTTTCATGGCCATCATGGTCGTGGTCAGCAGGGCCGACAAGCCGATGAACTGCGGCTGATGCTCTTGGATAGCGTCAACAAACTTTTGCGGCGAGACATCCACACCAAGATCAATTACTTTAAAGGCGGCACTCTCCAGAATGAGTGTTACCAGATTTTTCCCAATATCATGCAAATCGCCGGCCACCGTGCCGATCACGAAGGTGGCGACCTGTCTCAGGCCGGCATCATCGGCGCCCAGCAGGGGTTTGAGCGATTCCATACCGGTTCCCAGTGCTTTGGCCGACCGCAGCACCTCGGGCACAAACATTTCACCGGCCTTGAACTTGGGGGCTACAATATCCATGCCGGCCAGCAGGCCGTTATTAATAATCTCGTCGGCGTTTGCCCCGCTGTCAATCAAAGTCTGGGTAATGGCCTTAACGCCTTTTATATCCCCTTTAAATACGGCTTCCGCTAATTTATTAAATTCACTCATCTTCTACGTCCTCCTAAAATCAATATAATTACTCTTCGTAGTAAGTGGCTTCGGCTTTTGCCAAAGCGCCATAGAATTCATCAAGGATTGCTTTATCGGTCTCTTTGGTCAGATAACTGACCACTACCATCAGCACGGCCGACACCAGCAGGCCGAACACCCCGTACCAGCTGTCACCCAGACCATACCGGTACGTGAGGATTACGCCGATAACGCCGGCAACAGACGCGGCCAGCGCCGCCGGTGCCGTGGCCCGCCGCCAGTACAGCGCCGCGACAAGCACCGGAAAAATCGGCATAACCAGCGCAATCGCAAACATAATCAGCGTCCACATCAAATCAGGCGGATTCAGTGCCAGCCATAAGGCCGACAACCCTAAAGCAACCACGGCCAGCCGGGCCATTGTGATATGGACATTAGGGCCGACATTAAGTTTTAACAGCCTGTTAAGAATATCTTCCGAAATAATTGAGCCGGCCACCAGCAGATGCGAAGTCGCCGCCGACAGCCCTTTCGCCAGGGTACCCCAGACAAATACGGCCATGAGCATGGCAGCAAAGCCGGCGGCCTGCGGCGATATAACCTTGGTAATCAGCAGGGGAATAACCAGCTCGGTGTCGCCGCCTTTCAGCCCCGGCACCAGGGCAATGGCGACAAAACCGATAAACATGGTACCTGTCCACACGATAACCTGCAAAATAGGCTGAAAAAACATCAGCCGCTGCTGTCCGGCCATGTCTTTGCCAAAATAGCCGGCCCGGATGAAAACGTCAGGCAGCATGATGGTCCAGCCAATGGCACAGGCAATCGGGTAACCAAAACGGGCCGAATACGGCACCCACTGTTCCGGTCCGGGATAGGAAAACCAGGAATTAGTATTTTGCCAGACACTCGCAACCGCCGCCAACACATCGCCGCCAAAACCATAGGCAATGGCACTGATGCCAATGGCCCATAAAGCGACCATGAAGATCCAGGCCTGGACAGTAGCCGCCCAGGCCACTGATTTTACACCGCCAAAGGGAATGAACAAGAGCGCGGTCAAGCCGACGAAAACCACGGCGCTGGTCTCGGCAATGGCTCCGTGGGTGGCAACTGCGGCTGCCTTGCCACAGGCAATATAGATGGCCGCTGCGTAAGGCATGGATACGCAGAAAAAAACGATGGCCAGCACCAGCCGCAGGGTTGGACTGCGGAACCGATCAACAAAAATATCCGCCTGGGTTGTATAATTTCTTTGGGTATTTAATAGCCATACTTTGTTCATGACAAAATAGGTAAGCACCGGGAACAGGGGAATATAGCTCAACTCCGACATAAAATAGGCAAACCCGCCACGATAATACCCTCCCGGACCGGCAAAGAAAACCCAGGTGCTCATGAGTGCGGCAATATAGGTCATGCACAGTACAAACCAGTTGATCGTGTTGCCGGCCGTGTAAAAATGCCGGGTTGACTTATTTTTTTCCTGCCACCAGGTATAGACACCGAAAGCGATAAGCGCCCCCATGTAGACAATATATAACGCCCAGGTTGTTGCTGCAGACAACATTTAGATCCCCTCCCTGGAGCTGGAATCGGGATTATTGACCCTGACTTGCGCCGCTTGCGCGGGAGTACTCTTCAGCCGTCTTTGTTTGCTAAGGATCGCCATCCCGCCATAGACAACGATCCACAAAGGTACGATGGTCAGTAAGCCGTGCCACAGGGCAGTGTTAGCATCGCCATAGGCGGGGATTCCCGGCAGGTTATACAGGGCATAGAATAATACCGTTAATCCCAGCCACCATTTTTCTGTCTTTTTATACGGTTTTTGCATAGTTGTCCCTCCTTTTAATAACTCTCCGGCTAAGGAACAATAGCCAACCCGTCTACCGCCCCACAAGCTGCTGGTCGGCCTGTTTTATGATTTCATCCATGTGCCGCAATACTTCAGCCGGGACAGTGATTGGTTCATATTTTTCCTTAATGGTTTGGTACACGTCTTTGGCCCGGGCCAGCATGTCCTTGCTGCCGGCTTTTTCCCAATTGGGGCGTGAGTCGCGGTTAAAGGTCGGCAGCCGCAGTGAATCACGGAAATGTTCAAAGGTGTGATCCATGTCGACAAACGACTCTTTGCCGGTTAAGGCCATGATTTCATCCCAGGCCAGCAGTTCATCATTAATTTCCAGGCCGGCCAGCAATTTTTTTGTCATGGCAAAAATGTCATTATCAATAATCAGCTGCAGCGGACTGATGGTCTTGGCCACTTCGAGCTGCCCGGCGCCGCCCAGCACACTGGCACCCGCTAAGGCCAGCATATGGGTTAGGGAGGTTCTTTCTGTCAGGCACTGGCCGTCCAGGAGAAAGCTGTCTGTCCCGGTACCGTAACTGTGGGCCGGAATGTTATAGCCCTCTTCAAACAGTTGCATAGCCACCATTCTGCCCATGGTTGTTTCAATCGGGGATTGTAACGTATAGGTTGTCAGCATATCCATCGCAAATAACAGCGGGGTTGCAATTACAGGCAGTCCGGGAGTGATGAGCTGAGCCATAATAATCTGAGCCATAACCTCCGTCGCGGCCAGCAGGGCTATGCCCTGCGGAGTAACCGGTGCGTTAGCCCCGGCCGCCGGCAGTGAACAAGGCTGGATAGGCACCCCGTACAAACAGCTTTGGTAGAGGGCTTCCATATCCATATACTTAAACTGAAATGGCGGTACCGAACAGGTAATGAAGCTGATAATGGGTCTTTGCCTTAACTTTTCTTTGCCGCCGGCCCGGGCTGCAGCCAACTCCAGCAGGTACTTAACATTGGCGGCCTCGTAGGGCTGTACCCAAATATGTTTCTTACTATGCTCAAGCACAGTTCTGAGCGTATGGATATCTACCGCTTCACCGGGAACCGATTTGCCGGAGGTGGAAGGCAGCGCGCAGAAATTGATATGTTCCAGCGCATTGATAAGTTTAATCCAGTCGGCTACCTCCTCGATCCGGACATTGTGATATTCCCCGTTTTCCGTCAGATAGTTCATACCCCCGGTGCAGGTCCTGGTATAGAAGGCGCCTTGAGGATGGGGAAAAACCAAATCATAGTGCGGATCAGGCGCCGCCAGTGTAAATGTTCGGGGTACACTTTGCAGGGCTTGGGCAATTACCGCCTTGGGGAATTTCACGCTGCCGGCGGTCACATCCACTTCTGCCCCGGCCTTTTTCAGTACTGCCATCGCTTGCGGATGATCAATCTTGATTCCCTTGGTTGCTAACAGCGTCTCAACCTTTTCCTTCAGGACAGTAATTTCATTTGCAGACA
The DNA here is from genome assembly GCA_023441125.1 of Bacillota bacterium. Next base: position 1,582 of record JAEZQV010000418.1, on the reverse strand, counting down.
GAATTTTCGCACGCAGTGATCGAGCCATTATTATAACCCCCTAGCTATTTTGTCGGCCTTGCCGACTTGATTGTAAGGCTTGCATTAATCATGCCAAAAACATCTTGGCTACACTGTCAGCCTTGTCTCCTTAGCAACAACAAACAAATGTCCCCACCATACACCTCCCTGCGGTTAATTGGCTGGTAATGATAAAATCAGTGGCTGCGACTATAAAAAGCAATATTCATGCCAAACAATGATTTGTAAGTGACAGCAGCACCCGGCCACTATTTTTAACTTGCCAGTTAGCGGACAAAAACCGTTCATTCCTATCAGCCTATAGGTACACCGGCAAACTTTGTATATAAAAAATAACACTTTTGCAACTTATGTGCTCCAGACAGGTTTGTCCACCAGCTTAAGTGAATGTCTCTTTAAAGCCAAAAAGCCAATCGTGTGTATGCCATAAAGGCACTAGTCGGAACAACTTGTCTTTAAAACGCGGGCAAAAGGCTGCAACCTGCGTGCTATAATGACATTCCTGCCTACAGCTAACGGCACAGCCGGGTATACAATATAATTCTTCGTAATTCGTAACATAGAGAAAGAAAAAATACGCTCAGGTGAACCGCTACGCTTTCGCCAGCGGCCACTGACCGTATTCCACAATGAATAACTTTCAATCTTGAAAGAGTTTTAAGAATAAATTGGCTGCAATTGAGTAAAATCAGGCGATAGCAATCCTTGCAAGAATGAAAGTATCCTTCATTCTTGCAAGGGTCCAAGCCGTATTGCCGAAAGATACATCACCGCCTAATAACTTCACGAATGAAAACCTGTTAGTAAAATTGAAGACAATTTCTGCATTGCTCGGCATTATCCCTGCAAACCATATAGATTTTTATGTCTGGTACAAATTCGATGAGTCATAGCAATTATTTGCCAATTAGTGAAACACCTGGAAATAATGCAGGATTATTTCAGCTATTGTCAAATAACAATTATTAGCAACATTGTATAACTAAGTCTCATAAACAACTGAGGAGGTTTCAGGATGAAAAGCTACCAGATGTTTATTAATGGCGAATTCGTAACCAACCGTTCCGGCAAAACCACTGCCGTCATGAATCCGGCCACCGAAGAGATTATCTCGGAGATTCCGGAAGGCACCGTCGCCGATGTGGACGCGGCGGTAGATGCGGCCGAACAGGCGCAAAAATCATGGGCGAAGCTGCCGGCCATCGAACGGGCCGGTTATCTGCGGGAAATAGCCCGGGGCGTCAGAGAGAATGCGGAGGAGCTGGCGAAAACGATTGCCGAGGAGCAGGGGAAGATTATGCCGCTGGCCAGGGTAGAAGCCAACTTCACCGCCGATTACATGGATTATATGGCTGAGTTTGCCCGCCGCTATGAGGGCGAGATCATTCAGAGCGACCGGCCTAATGAAAATATTTTCCTGTTTAAATTGCCGCTTGGGGTTATCGCCGGTATCTTACCGTGGAATTTCCCCTTCTTCCTCATTGCCAGAAAGATGGCGCCGGCGCTGGTAACCGGCAATACCATCGTCATCAAGCCCAGCCGGGAAACCCCTAATAATGCC
>JAEZQV010000156.1 GCA_023441125.1 Bacillota bacterium | reverse complement strand
TCGGTAAATGCGAGGTAATGTCCGCAGGTTTCACCGGTAACATCCACCCCTTCAAGCTGGGCATCCCGGATGACCTTGGCTACTTGGGGATGGCTGACATGACAGATATGAACCTTGGCATCCAGTTCCCGGGCCAGGTCGATAATGTTCCTGGTGGCCACCAGTTCGGCAATGACCGGTCTGGAATCGAGGAAATCCTGCCAGTCGTTCTTGTCCTTACGCTGGCCTCTGGCCTCTTCCCATTTGATTATGGAATAATCTTCGCAATGGAAACCGGCCCGGGCACCGACACTTTTCAGGATTTCCAGAGCTTCTTTGGCTTGCCCGATAGTAAGCGACACATAATCGGGAGAAACAGGACCGATAAAGGACTTAAAGGCCACACACCCTTGTTCGTCAAGTTCCTTGAGACTACCTAAATTGTAATCAACCAGTCCGCCCCAGAAGCAATAGTCCACATACGCACTGGGAGCAACATGGGCCAGCTTCTTGGCAAAAATTTTGCCGTCGGTCAACGCCGGTTCATTCTGCAGGGGCATATCAACAATCGTGGTAAAACCCCCAACGCCGGCCGCAGCCGTGCCGTGCGCATAATCCTCGCGCCAGTTGTAGCCGGGATCGTTAAGGTGGGCGTGGCTGTCAATTGCGCCTGGGAAAACATAGTTTCCTTTAGCATCAATAACTTTTTCGGCCTCAACGCTAACGCCCGGCTCAACTATTGCTGCAATCCTGCCTTCATTAATACAGATACTTGCTGCAAAAACTCTGTCTGAGGTTACAACCCTGCCGTTTTGAATAACCAGATTAAACACTGTAAGACCTCCCCTTGCTAATATCTTGATCTGTCCCGTGACAGAGGGTATCCGGTAACGAGCTTTACTTGCCGCGCTTTTTATTTATAAGCCAATTCATACAGCGCGCCCACGAGAGCCTTTACGCCTTCTCCCAAGTCGTGGGGATTGGTGTATTCCAGCGGCGAATGACTGAGTCCCTTATGACTTGGCACAAACAACATGGCAGTCGGTATTCGCGGCGCCATAACCTGGGAATCATGTCCTGCCCCGCTATGCATCATTTTATAGCTCAGGCCATTTTTTTCGCATTGCCTTTTTAGCACATCGACGATGCCTGCATCCATAGGCACCGGGGCAGCATCCATCCACATATCAATATCAATCCCAACCCCGGCCTGTGTTGCAATTTCCCTCATTTTAGCAGTCACTTCATCACTGAAGCTAACCAACACCTCTTTATGGGTATGACGGATATCCAGTGTAAATAAAACCTTGCCAGGCACCACGTTTACTATATTAGGCGTGGCTTCCAATTTGCCAACCGTAGCCACCAGCGGATCACCGTAGTGTTCAGCCAAATCCATAATCGTGCAGATAATGCGGCTGGCTGCTTTGAGCGCGTCTTTACGATACCCCATTGGTGTTGTACCGGCATGATTGGCTTCACCGGTAAGCTCCACGGTAAAGCGCCGCTGGCCGACAATGTGCTCTACAACCCCAACTGATTTTTTCTCAGCCTCCAACACGCCCCCTTGCTCAACATGAACTTCCACAAAGGCTTTTATATCGTTGCGCACGCTACTGCCCTCCGGCCGGAAGCGAAAGCCCGCTTTACGCATAGCTTCCGTGAAGGGTATACCGTCAAAATCAACCATGTCTTCTACATCTTCCCGCCTGGCAATACCGAGAATGTTCTTTACACCCCAGAAGACATACGGAAACCGGCTGCCCTCCTCTTCGGCCATCGAAACCACTTCAATGTTACGCAACGGTTGGCCAAACTCTTTTTTCAGAAATTCCAGGGCGATAATCCCCGCAATAATGCCGAATTGACCGTCATATAAACCACCGTTTTTTACTGTATCTACATGTGAACCTGTTAGAATGGTCTCCGCTTGGTAGGTTGATCCTTCTAACCGTCCAAACAAATTGCCGACGTCATCATACTGAACAAGCAAACCCGCTTGTTGCATGTATTTCTCTAACGCCTGTTGCGCTTCCACCCACTCTGGCTTATAAAGAAAACGAGAGACTCCACCGCTGGGATCTTTACCATAGTGGCCTAACCATTTTAAAAGTTTCTCGGTTTCCTGTCCAAAGTCAAATGTACTCATAGCTTCCCTCCGTCATAACTGTAAAAAACTTTTCTTAGAGCGTTTCTTTACTGTCAATGTATTTAGTTGCAACTTTGTAGTTTGATGCTAAAACAACTTTTAGTAACCGGTTAGTTTAAATTAATTGTACTGAATTTTTCCATTTTTCGGCCAGTGCATAATTTTTAAATAAATATATGCCAACTGTGCATATTGCATATATTTTTAGTGAACAGGATTCCTTCGTATTGCCGCTTATATTTTTCTGTTAAACACATTGGCTCAGGCATGTAATTATTGAGCAATTATTAGGGGCGTAGGCTAAAATCATAAAACAAGATTTATCTAGTAGAACTTCTACATGTTTAGCGTAAATCTTTTGGCAGTTGCGGGCAAAAATGTCATGTATTTTTATCCCTTCTGTGCAAAATTCATACAATCAATAAACTACGCTGAGAACTTCACCCTAAAAATAAAGCCCGGGAGCCTATACGGAAAAATCCTTGCAGGTCCCGGGCTTTTTTTATGTAAACATACCGGTAAATACATAAAAAAGAACAAAACCTGAGGTCACTGGTAGCACTCAGGTCTTGTTCCATCTGCTGCTCGTTTGCAATTGCACATTCCGCTTACGCTCACCCTTAATTGGTTTCAGGTTTTGCGTTACTCCATTTTCCCTGCTTCTGCCCGGGCTTGCCTGCCTGATTCCTGGCGCCCTCAAGCGCCTTATAGCCCGCAACGGCAGGCAAATCCTGCAGAAGTTCCGCCCGTTCCGCTTCGGTAAGCTCAACTACAATTTGGTTATCTTCCGCCATACTGCAACCTCACTTCCAAACATTAATTTAAATTGACCGTTACTGTTTTACATAGCGCCGCTGGCCTAGCCAGACTTGGCCGCAAACGCCAATCGCTTGCACCTGTCAAAAATAATCTCCCACAAACAACGTTTATAAACTATTATGCAATATCCGTGCCATATTGCTTTAGGCCGTTTTCCGGACATTGTCAAACTAAAGCGGGCAGGATTGCTGACAAACTTGTAAAACCCATGAACAAAAATGTACAGCTTACACCGCTCTGTGCATGTAGTCCAGTGAATAGGATAAGCCGGAAGGCCTGCTTGCAGGCTTCCGGCTTAAAACTTGCTATTACCTGCAGTTTTCAATAGCGGCAGCCACTTTGCCGGCTAACCCGGGGATCTGCCCGGTGGGAATGGCGCAAACCGACAAGCGTACCCCTTTGGCCAGGGCCACGGCAAAAATCAGGTCGCCGGCAAGCTTGCGGCATACTTGTTCAGGCTGGGCGCAGGGTATTGTCAGAAAAAAACCGGCTTTGTAAGGATACATCGCCAGCCCGGCCGCCTGGGCCTCAGCGGCGAAAACACTTGCGCGCTCGCTGATTTTTTGCACATATTGCTGCCGCTCCCCGTCCACTTGTGCCACCAGGGCCGCATCCTGAAAAATAGTTGCCAGGGTGCGCATGGCGGCCCGGTTGACATTGGACCAGGTCGCCCGGCAGGAGTACTGGTTAATGTTATCGAACTCCCGCATGACCTCCTGAAAACGGGAAACGCCAATCATGGCGCCGGCCCGCTGGCCGTACAGCGTATACCCTTTCGACATGCTGAAGGCCAGAACGGCCAGCACATGATCAGGCAGCGCCGACAATTTCCGCAGAAACTGCCGGCTGGTTTCACCGGCATAATCAATATAGGCGATATCAATCACTAAAATAACCTTTTTCCCGCCTCCGGCCGTGTACTCCTCCAGCATGGCCAGAACCGCATCCCACTCGTCTGCTGTCAAACTGTAACCGGTCGGATTATGCGCCGGCGTATTCAGGATAAGCACCAGCCGGTCCTGCCCGGCAAGAATTTCCTTCATGCTGCTGCCAAGGCCGGCCAGATTGAACGAACCGTTGTCGGCAAACATGGGAAAGGTGGCGAAATTGCGCTGTAAATCTTCACAGACAGACCGGTAAGGCCCCCAGCACCAGTCGGTGGTTAAAACCGTATCGCCTACTTCCGAATAATTATTGACGATGTTGTGTAACGCGCCGGTGCCGCCGACCGTGGCAATAGCCTGGGTATAAGCCGCCGGCTTATACTGCCGGAAAACACTGTCCGTAACGGCGTCCAGGTATTCGGGCACACCGGCAATCGGCGCATAGCTTACAATCTCACTAGCCGGCAAGTTGCGGTAGATTTTTTCAACCGTCGGCAAAAAGCCGATTTGGCCGTTATCCTGCAAATAGGTTCCCGGCGCAGCATTGACTACCTTGTCCCGGCCGTAGTGCGCACTGGCCTGGTTGGCAGCGGTAACGGTATCAAATATTTTATCCGCAGCCCTTTTTTCTTTGGCATGTGAAGCCGCAAAACTCAGCATGAATGGTTATCCCCCTGACGACAATACAATGACAAATTTACTGGTTATTCCTGTATACATAGTACATCAATCTTATAGCTCTGGCAATAGGCAATTGTGCGGCACAGGGAGACAGGCGCAGGGTTTTATCGACCTAACCGGGCCCGTATAAACAGAAAATGCGGCTGCTTGGTTAACTTCTCAAATACTCGCGGATGCAATTTGCTAAATTCTTCGGTTGGCGGCGGCTCCAGCAAATTGTCTATGATAAAGCCGGCGGCAATGACCGGGGAGACGATCGCGGACAGGGGCCGGCGATAAAACTGGACCTTGACTTTGCCCCGGTTGGTTTCCCATTCATCTTCCAGCAGTGTTGTCAAAAAGTAGTTCTCACAGTGAAAATCCGTGTAATCCATAAACGGGTGATGCACGGAAAAAATCAGATAGCCTCCTGGCTGCAGAATTCTGGCGAACTCGTTCATGACCGGCTGCCAGTCTCTAATATAATGGAGGG
>JAEZQV010000499.1 GCA_023441125.1 Bacillota bacterium | reverse complement strand
GCCCGGTACAGGGCGCTGGCAAAGGGGTACATAACAAACACAACAACAAACACGCTAATCCCGCCATAGGTAAGGAAGGCACACCCGAGTAACACTGCGAGGACAGCATTCTCCTTGCCAAGCTTATTCGCGATCGTTCCGGCTATTGTCCGCGCCAGCCCGCCGTCTTCCATCACTTTGGCAAAGACGGCGCCCAGCAGGAAAATTGAAAAATACATTTTAAAGTACTCGGCGGCCTTGGTCATAAAAATTTCAGTATACACCGGCATAAGATGGAAGCTGCTGGCGGCAGCAGCCAGAATTGCAAACAGCGGAGCAAACAAAATAATGGAGTAACCTCGGAAAGCAAAGAACATTAGTAAGACCAAACTTAGCAGGATTGCAACCAGTTCCACGAATCATCCTCATTTCATTTTGCGTAGTATGTAGTATAGAATATAGTACATACTTGCCATTATACCGTACTATGAAAAGCTCGCAAGTACAAATTTAAACAAATAAGCCCCGCTTCGCAGCTTTTTGCAGCCCGAAGCGGGGCTTTTCTCGCTCAATCATTGCGGCATAGGCAGGTTCTCTCAGCAGCACTTAGTATCGCTTGCAACAGCTATGCCCGGCATAGGCCGCATGCCTGGGAAAGAATAGAATAACACCAAGCAACAAAGCGATTGCCAGTGTACTGCTTACCAGCAGCACTACCCCGCTCCAGCCAAACCATTTCAGAAAGCCGCCGCCTGCTGAGCCGATTACACTGGCGCCAACATAGTAAAACATGAGATATAAAGAAGAAGCCTGCGCCCGATCGGCGTAACCGCTCTTGTCGACCCAGCTGCTCGCCACCGAATGGCTGCCGAAAAAGCCAAAAGTGAAAATAATTACTCCCATGATTTTTACAATAAGATTTATGTTTAGCGTGACAAGGCAGCCTATCAGCATAATCCCAACGGCGATGCACAATACACTTGAGCTGCCCATGGCATCGGCAAGTTTCCCCATTAAGGTCGAACTACAGGTTCCTACCAAATACACCACAAAAATAAACCCGACAACCGTCTGGCTCAAATTATAAGGCGGCGCCATCAGTATATAACCGATATAATTAAAGAGCGCCACAAAACTGCCCATAATCAGAAAGCCAATGCAAAACAGCGACAGCAATACAGGCTGCCTTATATTTCGGGCCAGGACCGATATAATTTCGTTAATGGAGCGGGTTTGCGGGGAAAAATTTTTCGAGTCCGGCAGATTGAACCAAAACCACAGGCTGGCGGCCAGACTCACCAACCCGACCACGGCCAAAGCCGCATGCCAGGAAAATAAATCAGTTACAGCGCCGACAAGCATACGGCCCATTAAGCCGCCAATAGACGTACCGCTCACATAGATCCCCATAACCAGGCCGGTATTTTGGGGGTTGAATTCTTCATTGATGTAAGCCATGGCGATGGCCGGAAATCCGCCCAATATCGCGCCCTGCAAGGCCCGGATAAACAAAAGCAGGGTAAAATTACTGGTAAAGGCAACCACAACCGCCAGTGCGGCGGCGATAACAAGAGCGACCGTCATAATCAATTTACGGCCCACAATATCCGCTAGCCAGGATATGGCAATCATAAAAACGGCCAATGCAGCAGTGGCTAACGAGACGGATAAACTGGCTGTTGCCGGAGTAATGCTGAACTCTTGGGAAAATACCGGAATTAACGGCTGCGTACAATACAAAATGGCAAAAGTAACAAAGCTTCCCAGGAATAAGGCGATAAGCACGCGCCAGTAAATTTTACTGCCCGGCTGTATATAATCATTCATAAATTCGTCTCCTTCTGTGCTGCCTGGCACCTGCTATTTACGGTGCTATCCTGTTACTCTATATTATGCCGGCATGGCTTATGCGTCCAATATATTGTTTTTATATAATTAATGCATTATAATTATATACATCGGCAAATTACAGCCAAATCTGTAAGTTTAGCGAAAAAGAAGGAAACCTGTATGGAATTGCATCAACTCATCTACTTTAAAACAGTGGCCAGGCTGCAGCATGTCTCCAAGGCGGCGGAAATTCTCGCGGTTTCTCAGCCTGCGCTTAGCCATTCAATCGCGAAATTGGAGGAAGAACTGGGGGTTCCCTTATTTGAACGCAGAGGGAAAAACATTTTTCTCAATCGCTATGGCGAGTATTTTCTCACCTATGTTGAACGTGCCCTGCAAGAAATTACCGCTGGCCGGCAAGTACTCCTTGACTTACAGGACCCGGACCGGGGCAATATTGCCTTAGCTTTCCTGCACTCGCTCGGAACACACTTTGTTCCCGACTTGTTGGGAAAGTTCCGGGGAAAATATCCGGATATCCAATTCAAGCTGTTTCAAAATACCACCAATCTCCTGCTAGCTCAATTGGAATCCGGCGAGGTTGACCTTTGTCTTTCTTCTCCCGGCATTACAAGAACAGGCATTGAATGGGCGCCACTTTATACGGAAAAGCTGTATGTTATCGTTCCCAAAGACCACAGGCTGGCCGGCAGGGAACAAATTCCCTTAAGAGAAATTGCCGCCGAACCGCTCATTACCTTTAAGCGTGACTACGGCTTACGCAACCTGGCCGACAAATACTTTGAAGCAGCCAATATAAAACCGCGCATTACCTTTGAGGGGGAGGAAATTTCCACAGTAGCCGGTTTGGTTGAAGCCAATTTGGGAGTAGCCCTCATTCCGCAGGTTGCAGGCTACAATATTTCTTTCATAGCCGTTTCCGAGCCAACATGCGAACGCACCATCGGCCTGGCCTGGATGAAGGGCCGATATATGTCACCGGTATCAAAGAAATTCAAAGATTTTGTTATTGATTCATTTTAGCTAAAACATGAGAGCGAAAGGGTCGGCACCGCTAAAACAAGGGGACAGGGATAGTGTTTGGGAGTAAAATGGCAAATACCAGACAAAACTCCGCACTACTCTGCAGAATTTGCCTGGTATGGCAACTGTTTAATTACCTACGTTTAATTTTATTCTTATTTCTCCAGCTGCTTTAAATAATCACCGAAAGCTAATTTAAACTGAACCTTAGCCCAGCCCTTTAGATCAGGATCATTACTCAGCATTAATTTCTTTAAGGTCTCGCTCATAAATTGAAAATCTTCATCTGAAATACCTGCGGCTGCTTCTATGTCTTTCTTTGTAGAGTAGTCTTTCCCCTTTAATATCCAATCAACGGAAACACCATATAGTTCAGATAATAGAACCAACGCATAGGCGCTTGGGAAAAACTTAGCGTTTTCCCAACTGCTTACATTGCCTTTGGATAAGCCGGTCTCCCGTTCTACATCCAAGGTAGATAGATTAACTGCAGTACGCGCGTGCTTCAGTCTCTCGCTCACTTGAGCTAAAAGTTGTTGTATTTCAGATTTAATAATAAATCACCTCTTGACTTAATGGTTTAATATCAAATATAATAAATCTGTAATTTATTTCATTTTTTCCCTAACAACGTTTATATTGTCATTTAAGGGAAATTGAGGCAAATTTGCCGAGGTGATTGTCGCTATGGAAAAGATTATGTTAGACCTAAACAAGCTTGTCCCCGGTATGATTCTGGCCGACTCGGTCTTATCCGCTCACCGGCAGATCATTTTACAGAAGGACACAGAATTAACCAGTCATATGATTAATCTCCTGCGCAAATGGAAGATTACTGCAGTATATGTACGATCACCGCATATGCCTAGACTGTCCCCTTATCGCGACTCACTGGTTCTGGTACCCGAAGCCCGATATACCAGTCACTTTGAGGAACGCTACCGCAAGGCCTCCATCTTGGCAGGCGGCGCTTTTGAATATATGCGCGACCAGGAACAATTGCCTTATGACACATTTTATCAACTGGCCCAGCGTGATCTGTACGACTTAATTAACGACAGCAATACACTCACCCATCTTTATCAATTAAAACCATCTCTGGAATACACCTATCTCCATGCGGTTGATGTAGGACTTATTGCCGGCCTGATCGCCCGCTGGTGCGGTCTTGATGAAAAAACAGTCAAAACCTATATCTTGGCAGGCTTGATGCACGATATCGGCAAATCCCAAATTCCCCGTTCCATTTTAGATAACCCCGGTCAGCCCACTGTTGATGAAAGAGCCATTTTAAATCTACATCCTGTTTACGGCTATTATATGGTAAAAAGTCTGCCCCATATCGCGCCAGAAATTCAATACGCCATTTTGCAGCACCATGAACGTGAAAATGGCAGTGGCTACCCCGGCGGACTGCATTCACATAAAATTCATCCTTTTGCCAAGGTAATCGCCATAGCCGACGCCTATGACGCCTTGACTTCCAATCGTATTTACAAAAACAGCGTTACACCCTTTGCCGCTTTGGAGATATTAGCTGATGAAATATTCACTCATTTTGACCGCAAATATTGCAAAATTTTCATTCGCAATGCAATCGCGCACTTAACAGGTGCTACCGTTCTTCTCAGTGATAAAACGCAGGCCGAAGTCCTGCAATTTGGCAGCTTCATGTCCACCAAACCGTCAGTCAAGCGGTTTGATGGAACGATGCTTGATCTAAATACCACTACTATTTCGATTGTGGAAGTCGTAAAATTTGCCTAATGGCTGATAGTATGTAACTCTTAGAATTTCTGCAGCCTCGCGCTCCATTCCTGCATCCAATCCGCTGCATATTCTCCGGCCAATAAAAAAGCTACCCTGTATTCCAAGGTAGCTTTCACTCAAATTCTATTTTCAAGGAACAGATTCCTCACTCGCCACTACATCACGGTGTTCCTGGTAACCGGTGTCTTCACTGTCGCAACGTGACTCACAAACCAGAACCTGCCAGATGTCATGGTCATCAGCTTGCTCATACATTGGACTCACCCCTTACACTGCCTGTGCTGGCAGCTTATTCGCAGCACTCGCAGCATTCTTCGTCGCATTCGCAGCAATCGTAAAATTCACAACACACTTCGCAGCAATCGCTGGATTCTTCATATAAGATTTTCATGATCATCAACCCCTAAGAAATCTATCATTTTTACTAAACAATATTTAGTATTATTTAGTAATTTAAATATACACCCTTTTTCAATACAGGTCAATAGTTTTTGCTAAAATAATGCATGAATACATTGAACCCTCCCCACTATTTGCATCTTGCTAGCTTGCTAGTATCATTAATTATATTATATAGAACAAAGAGCCATAATTCAGTTTAGGTGAATTATGGCTCTTCCCTATTTTACAGTTGCCAGCCAACGTTACCCCTATCGATTACCAGGAATTAATTGGCTTCAGATTTTACACCAATTACCCGGTAAACAAACAGGGCGATCAAGGCGATAAAGACGAGCAAGCCAAGCAAATCGGCTGTAGGTCCAAAACCCTTGCCTACGAGTACCAGCGGTGAATCACTGCCGCCGCTTGTTACCGAGAATACAATGATCAGGGCCATGACAACACCCATTAAGCTTTCACCGACAATCAGCCCGGAAGCAAACAGTACTCCACGGCGGTTGCTGGTTTCCACAGCTTCTTCCACGTTTGCCGCCTTATTCTGAATGGCTCGGTTACGCAGATAACGGCCCACCAAATAACTCATAACAGCACCAAAGACCAGCGGCATTTCCAAGGTAGGCGGCAAATAAATTCCCATACCTACAGCTAACGGCGGCAGGCAATATTTTGCCGAGTTCTTTTTCAACAGTACATCGACAATAATGATGACAATGCCGACGCCAATACCGAAAAGAATGTAGTTCCAGTCCAGATTATGGCTGAAAATCCCTTTAGCGATGGTAGTCATTAAAGTTGCCTGCGGCGCAGACAAAACTTGACTTTCGTCCATGCCGGCCCGCGGCATGGCACCGGCAAAGCCATAGGCCTCATATAATAAATTCAATATCGGTGCAATGGCAAAGGCACCGACAATGCAGCCTAAGAATAAGGCCACCTGCTGCTTCCAGGGCGTAGCGCCGACGATATAGCCGGTTTTTAAATCCTGCAGGTTATCGTTAGATATCGCGGCAATGCTGACAATAACGCTTGTCATAAAAATGGCCAGGGCAATGGCAAATTTAGTGCCTATCTCCGTACTGAAAAGACTGACCGCTGAACCGATTCCGAGTACAACAAGCGAGGATGTGATAATGCCCAAAATGCCGATCCCGGAAATCGGACTGGCGGATGTGCCGATTAATCCGGCCATGTAACCGCATGCAGCAGCTACAAAGAAGCCCATGCAGATTGCGACCGCCACACCGGCAATAACAAAGACCCAGGTAGTACCGGTTGTCAGGTTGGCATCCGCCACAAAGGAATAAAAGGTTCCCAGCAAACCGACTACGATAGCGCCAAATACCATTCCGGTGGCCTTCGGGGACAGATCTGTATCCATGCGGTGCAGGCTTTTAACCGTACCCGAGCTGCTCATGGCTTGTATCGAGATACGCATACCATCCAGGATGGGTTTTACCAATGTAATCAGCGTCCATATGGCTGCAATACCAATCGCGCCGGCACCAATAAGCCGCACCTTTTGCGCCCAGACGGCAGTTGCAAATGCACTGGCGCTCTGACCGGCGGCAGGCGACATCACCGCTGTCAGATACGGCACAAATACGCCCCAGGACAAAATCGTGCCCACCAGCATCGCCATACCGCTGGCAATACCAATCAAATAACCGGCTCCCAACAAGGCCGAAGAGAAGCCCAGCGGCAGCTGCGAAGTAACTTTACCGAAGGTAAACCAGTAATGCACGGCCGACGAAATAATCTGGAACCCGTCTGCGCACAAACCGATAATAGCCGCAATGATTCCGCCGGACATAATATCCTTGATGCCATTCTCCTTAGCCCCGGCGGTGCTGCCACTGCCTACTTTCAGAATCTCGGCAGCTGCCAGACCTTCCGGATAAGGCAGGTCGCTGTTGACAATCATAGCGCGGCGCAAGGGGATAGTGAACAATACGCCGAGACTGCCGCCGCAAGCGCAAACCATCAAAGTCTGCCAGAAGGCAAACCCCTGCCAGTATCCGATCATCAATAACCCGGGAATAATAAATATAACTGCCGAAAGAGTTCCTGCCGCCGAGGCCTGAGTTTGAACCATATTATTTTCCAAGACATTGGAATCCTTAAATATCTTCAAAATCGCCATAGAAATAACCGCTGCAGGAATAGATGATGAGAATGTGAGCCCCACTTTCAAACCCAAATATACGTTGGATGCCGTGAAAATAGCCGTAATCAGCATTCCCAGCAACATTCCCCGAAACGTAAGTTCAGGCACCTGCAGATCATGACTCATATAATCTACCTGTTTCATTTGCATACCCTCCTAATCAATTTTTCGGCAATCCCTTTGCCCTGCTTCTCTATTGTGCCGCGACATTCCCCCCATCTCCGTTGCCGGCGATCCCTAAACCGCAATGGGAATAATCGCCGTAACAAGAATAATATTTCAGGATGACTTTTTTTATAGTTTTCTATACGTCTACGCAAAATCCTGCGCATATATACACGTCAGGAAGACAAAAAAATCAATTTTGTCCACTATTGTTTTTCCATCAAGGACACATCTTTACAAGAATACGTGCAAAATTACTTTAACCAGCAGGACAGGAGGGAGTTCTCCGCTCGCCCAGCGGGGCTGCTGGGCTTTCCCAAGCGTAATCACCGGAGATCTTGTTCTGTCCTGCCCCCGGTATGTTCCTCCTGCGATACTTTCCAGGTGAAAAACGAAAAGAGCATCCGCAAATGCTCTTTTCAGCGGGTATCTATATAGTATTATTCGCAAAGTTTTTCACTAGAACCGATCAGCTAACCTACTAAGAAATACCTTAGCGTTTATGCCAGTGGCCTACCTGTTCATTATCAGTTTTCGCCGCCTCATTCGCCAGAGCGGTTGTCACTGCCGACTGTTGGACATAATTATCTACCAGTTTCTTGGCTACGCGCACATTAGCCAGGCCACCGGGACCACCAATGCAGCCGCCGAAGCATGCCATGCCTTCCAGGAAGTTGGCCTCTGTTTTACCGGTCCGGAGCTGATTAATGGCTGCCGCGCAATTTTCCAGACCTTCCGCATTAAGCGGCTTGACGACGACGCTAGAATTCAACCCGGCTACGGCGGCCTGAACGGCCTGCGCTACGCCGCCGGCGCAGGCAAAACCGTTTGCCGTACCGGAAGCGGCCGATTGAAACCCTTTGTCGAGGACAAAGTCCATGTCCATACCCTTGCCGGCCATCATCGCAGTGAGTTCCTCAAAGGTAAGGGCATAATCCACCAAGTCGGCGTATTGGCGTGCTTCCGCTTTTTTAGCGATACAGGGTCCGATGAACACGGTTACGGCCGCCGGATTGTTCTCTTTAATCAGCCGGGCTGTGGCCAGCATGGGGGAAACGGTGGAGGAAACCTTATCCTTTACATCCGGGAAATGTTTTTCAACCATACTGACAAAGGCCGGACAACAGGAGGATGTCATAAAGGGCCGCTGTTCCGGCACGGTTGCCAAAAATTCTTCGGCCTCATTAAGAGTTATAATATCGGCGCCGTAAGCGACTTCCTGTACTTCAGAAAAGCCAAGCTGCCTGATGGCGTCAACGATTTGGCCAGGTTTGGTGCGGGGGCCGAAGTGTCCGACAAAGGCCGGCGCCAGCATCGCATATACTTTCTTACCCTTTTGGATTTGCCTGATTACCTGGACTACCACCGAACTATCCCCGATAGCGCCAAACGGGCAGGCTTCCCGGCAACTGCCGCACTCAACGCACTTGTCCTGATCGATCGCGGCTTTGCGGTCGCCGCCGGCAACAATCGCCTGAACTGCGCAGACCCGTTCACACGGACGGCTTATCTCGATAATGGCGCCATATTGGCAGGATTTTTTGCACAGTCCGCATTCTACACACCGGCTTTTGTCTATGTAGGCCCGATTTTGCACCACCATGATGGCTTTTTTGGGACAACTGTTTATACAATTGTGCGCCAGGCAGTTGCGGCAGGCGTCGGTAACTAAATATTTATCAATAGGGCATTGGTCACAGGCCTCCGGCATTACCCTGACTAGCGGCATGTCTTCCACCTCGCCGGCCACAGCCGCTGCGGCGGCTTCTTCCTGCGAAATATTGAGCGGCTGACTTAAAGTCAAATTGATACGCTGCCGCAGTACCGCTTTTTCTTTATGAACACAACACCGGTATCTGGGCCCTTCTTCCGACACGATGATGTCCATCACACTCATAATGTCTTTTTCCAGGCGGTTTTCATAGGTCATTTTTGTAATTTCTGCTAAAACCTTGCTGCGAATTCTTACCACTTCAGTAGTTTGCGATATTGCCATGTCACTGGTTCCTCCCGTTGAAATAAATTGTTACGATTATTGCTGCAACTAAGTAAAAATGGGACTTAGAATATTTTCAACAAAAAAGTTGTATCCCCTGCCTGGGTCACCACGAATTATGTCGAAACTTGTTTTAACCAGGTGGGGACTTACCTAGGAAAACTCCTGCCGAATCCAATTGGAAGCAGCAGGAGTTTTCCTATATCACCCCGGTCCCCAAGCCCGGTACGCTAGTTTTTGGCCAATAGCCAATAGGACAGAACAGCCGCACTTTCCGCCACGACAATAACAACGCCCATCGGCAGTGCGGAAAAACTCCCGGCAATGCCGACTAATGGGGCCATTACACCGCCCAGGATGAACGACAGCAGGCCGATAAGCGCCGACGCACTTCCAGCCGCATTCGCCTGGTCTTGCATGGCTAGCGAAAAGCTGCTGGTGCCGATAATCCCAACACTGGAAACTACAAAAAACAGTGCCAGTGAAATAGTAAGCAGACTGCCGCCGCTTAGAATGACGGCAAGCAGTGCTGCACCGCCCCCGAAACCAAGCATTAGACCAACCACCAATAAATTTTTCTCTGCAACCCTGCCGGCAAGCCAGCCGGTAATCTGTCCGGCCAGGATAATGCCCAGGCCATTGACGGCAAAAAACACACTAAATATTTGTGGTGAGACGCCATAGATATTTTGCAGTACAAACGGAGAACCTGAAATATAGGCGAACATGGCGGCTGAGGCAAACCCCTGGCTTAGCGTATAGCCCATGAACTTTCTATTTTGCAGCAAGGCCCGGAAGGTGTTGATGGTGTTACCGAGACCGGCACGGGAACGTCTTGCCGCAGGCAGTGTTTCCCTCAAACCAAAGAATACCGCAAGCAGCATAGCCAGGCCAATGGCAGCCAGCACAAAAAAAACTCCGCGCCAGGCGGTGAATTGGAGAATCTGTGCGCCAAATATGGGCGCTAATATCGGTGCGGCGCCGTTAATGAGCATTAAGAAAGAAAAAAAGCGGGTAAGTTCCGTGCCGGCGTAGAGATCGCGCACGGCAGCGCGTGAGATAACAATGCCCACCGAGCCGGCCAAGCCTTGAATAAAGCGCATCACTACGAACATTTCCATAGAAAATGTGAACGCACATAACAAAGAAGCTACGGCATAAACGGCAAGTCCGAAGAGCAGCGGTCCCCGCCGGCCGCGTATATCGCTGATGGGTCCGGCAAAAATTTGCCCGATGGCCATGCCCAGCAAACAGGCGGTCAGGCTGAATTGCGTCATCGAGGTACTGGAATGAAGATCTACTGCCAGGCTTGGCAGTGCCGGCAAATACATATCAATTGATAACGGTCCGAAGGCTGCCAGCGAGCCTAGTATAAGCGCTAAAACCAAAACAGATAAGCGTGATTTTTTATCGTCTGTCACTGCAGATTCACTAGTAGCCAAATTCATATAAATTATACTCCTGTTTTCCCATACAATATGTTTGTTTGCAGCGTCACCGCCGACTCTTCCCAAAAACATTCTGTCATGACATAGTATAACATTAGATGATTAGATTTCATTAGGCAAGTACGCACTAAATTGTGACTTAGTTACCATTCCTATACTGTCACATCATGCAGCAGATAGTTTCACGCCGAAAATGTCTGTTGCGTTTAATGCTGTGATCCGGGTCCTGCCGGCAATATAAAAGGTCCTGCGCCAGCCCATGCCTTATTCTATTCTCTTAGGCTCTGTAATGTTAAGCCGTGGCGGCTTTCCCTCACGCCAATGGCGTTAGGCCGGAATATACGAGTCGCCAATGACATCAGCCATCATCCGCTATAAGATGATGGCTGAGTAGTTTTACCGGACAGGTTGATTGACGGCATTAATATTTGCCGAATTCGCTGCTGTCCAAAACTATGTTTACTTTTGACGCCGGTTCTCCTGCAGAACTGCCGCTACGGCCCGCATATTTCTGCGCAGCTAGCTTATTGTCCATCATATTTTCAATGGCCCGCAGAATATCAGGAGCTAACCCGTCATTACCCGGGCTGCTGTGCAGTGTTCTCTTAAGTTTGAATTTGGCGACATCCTGATTCAAAGCCTCGGCCTGGCGTGAGAGCTCCTCACTGGCGGAAGCGCTTTCCTCGGCGGTAGCGGAATTGGTTTGAACCACTTGCGATACCTGGGTAATGGCCTGGTTAACCTGAGCAATGGCGACGGCCTGTTCAGCCGATGCCTCGGTAATATCACCGACCAGGGTTGCCGCCTTGGTTATTCCGTTTACAATACCGGCCAGGGCCTCAGCCGTTTCATTGGCTATCTTCATGCCGGTATCCACTTTTTTGATGGAGTTCTCAATCATGGCCGTCGTTTCTTTGGCGGCATTCGCACTCCTGGCCGCAAGATTCCGCACTTCCTCCGCCACGACCGCGAAGCCTTTGCCGTGCTGTCCGGCCCGCGCCGCTTCCACGGCGGCATTTAGCGCCAAAATATTGGTTTGAAAAGCAATTTCATCAATTACTTTAATGATTTTCGAAATACTGGCGGAGGATTCGTTAATCTCGCCCATAGCCTGAACCATGGCCTGCATCTGGCTGTTCCCGGCAGTGGCCTGTTCCCTGGCGGCATTGGCCAGTTCATTGGCCTGGTTGGCATTCACCGCATTTTGCTTGGTTTGGACTGACACCTGCTCTATGGTAGCTGTAATTTCCTCAATGGAACTGGCCTGCTCGGTAGAGCCCTGTGACAAAACTTCCCCGGAGGCGGCTATCTGCTCGGCGCTTGTTGCTACTTGCTCCGCAACATACTGGACATTGCTTAAAGCCAGATTAAGCGCATCAAGAGTTGCATTTAAAGCATTTTTAATTACCGCATGATCGCCCTGATATTCGCCCTCAACCCGCCGCTGCAAGTTGCCGCCGGCCATCGCCTGCAGCACTGCGGCCGCTTCTTTTACCGGCGCAATGACTGCGTCTAACGTCTGGTTGATTCCTGCCACAATATTGCGGTATTCGCCCCCATGGTTGGCCGCATCGGCCCGGACCGCCAAATTCCCTTGGACGGCTGCTGCCGACAACATAGTTACGTCAGCAACCATCAAGTTGATGTTGCCAATGCATTTGTTTAAATTTTTCCCCAGCACATCATTTTCCGATCGTACTTTAACCTTAACCGTCATATCACCAGCCGCTATTGTTTCCGCAGCCATTGCCTGCTCCCGGATACTCTCCAGCATCCTGGCAAAAGACTGCATTAATACGCCGATCTCATCTTTAGTTGAGGCCCCGATATGTACATTAATATCACCCACCGCCAGCTTATCTGCCGCTGCAACAAGTGCATTTATCGGCTTGCTGATGATACGCGATATAAAGATTCCCAGCAGCAGTGCAACGATCATGGTGATAACAAGAATCACCGTCACGGTCAGTGCCGCCCTGGTGGCCATTTCCTGGTTATGGGCGGCTTTTTGCCCGGCCACGGATATCTTGATATCCTGCATGGCATTGAGGCCGTCTTCCATTCTTTTATTGAGCTTTCCGCCCTCGGCGGCTATGACCTGTGCGACCAGATCCAGCTGATTCGCTTGCGCCAGACTGATTACTTTTTCCAGATAAGGTTCATAATCACCGAGAGCGCCGGCAAATGCGGCAACGGCTTTACGTCCTTCCTCGGTAGACGAAGTTTGCTCATATGTTTTCAGCATTCCTTGCAGCTTTTGCAGGATTTCTCTGCATTTGTCCGCATATGCACCCCGTTTGGCCGGCTCTCTTTCCAGCAGCATATCCCTTAATTCGACCTGCATATTGCCGTACTCTTCGGTCATGGCCACCAACTCGCCAACGGGAACAGTGAATTTTTCGTAAAGGACCTTGTCTTCTGCCGTGATTTGGGTCAAATTGTAAATACCAAAAGCACCGACAATGCCCGCCAGGGCAACAATTGTAACAAAGCCAAGCAGCAGTTTTTTCGCAAGTTGTAGGTTATAAAACCAAACCATCTTTCCGCCTCCATTACCAGCGTTGCCCGCTAAATTTAGCCTACTTGCTCCAGATTAGCCAGTTCATCGTCACTTAATAGTCTGTCGCAATCAAGAATCAGCTTCACATCATTGCCAGCTTTGCCGATGGCCTTGGTAAACCGGTGATAGTAGCTGCTGTTAGTGAGTTGCGGCGGCGGTACCAAGTCCTGCTCGGGAATTGTCAGCACCTCGGCGACAGTGTCCACAATGAGCCCCACAGGCATATCTTTAATGTCGACGACTATGACGCAGGTCCGGTCATTGTACGGAACCGGCGTCTTCTTGAAACGGAGTCTGACATCAATCACCGGTATGATTTTTCCTCTTAGATTGATGATTCCCTTTACATACTCCGGGAGATCGGGTACTGCAGTGATTGATTGCATGCCAATAATTTCAGTAACAAACTTAATTTCAATGCCATAGCATTCCGCGCCTAAAACAAAGGTTAGAAATTTCCCTGTTTGTGTGTCCTCTGTCAAATCTTCCCTCTCCTCCCCTGTTCTCGCAGGAAAATTAGCCGTAAGCAATAACGGCCGGCGTCTTTAGTCCATTGTCTGTTGTACTTAATATTTTCCGTATTCACTGTCATCCAGAATAATTTTGCTTCTCGCCGCCGACGCAAGCTCAGGCTGTCCAGTACGGCCCTCGAATTTCTGTTCCGGTCTCTTTTTCTCCAGCATGCTCTCAATGGCGCGCAGGATATCGGGAGTAAGCCCTTCATTGCCCTGTAGGCCGCGGCCTCTTTGTTTGAGTTTAAATTGGGTCACATTATTCTTTAACGCCTCGGCCTGCTCGGAAAGCTCCTCACTGGCGGAAGCACTTTCCTCGGCGGTAGCGGAACTGGTTTGAACCACTCGCGATACCTGGGTAATGGCCTGGTTAACCTGGGTAATGGCAATGGCCTGTTCGTCAGATGCCGCCGAGATATTGCCAACCAGCGCCGCCGCCTTGCTTACCCCATGGACAATGCCGTCCAGCGCTGCCGCCGTATCATTGGCAATCAGCATGCCGGCATCCACCTTTTTGATGGAATTCTCAATCATGGCCGTCGTTTCTTTGGCGGCATTCGCACTTCTGGCTGCCAGATTCCGTACTTCTTCCGCCACCACGGCAAAGCCTTTGCCGTGCTGTCCGGCCCGCGCCGCCTCCACGGCGGCGTTTAGCGCCAATATATTGGTTTGAAAAGCAATTTCGTCAATTACCTTTATGATTTTGGAAATATTTGCTGAGGCTTCGTTAATCTCGCTCATGGCCTGAACCATGGCCTGCATCTGGGTATTGCCGTCAATGGCCTGCTGCCTGGCGGCATTGGCCAGTTCATTTGCCTGGCTGGCATTCACTGCATTTTGCTTGGTCTGCACTGCCACTTGTTCCATGGTAGCCGTAATTTCTTCAATAGAGCTGGCCTGCTCGGTCGAACCCTGCGACAAAACCTCCCCGGAGGCGGCAATCTGCTGGGCCCCGGCTGCGACCTGTTCGGCGGCAAAATTAATATTGCCGAGAATCTGATTATTTTTTGCTATCATCTCAGTGAGTTTTTTCCCGAGTAAATCATTGTCCGATTTTATCTTAACATCAACCGTCAGGTCCCCGGCCGCAATCCGTTCGGCGGCCAAGGCCTGCTCCCGGATACTGTCCACCATCCGGGCAAAGGAATGCATAAGCAAGCCGATCTCATCGGTCGTTGCCGCCGTCACATTAACATTCACGTCACCTACAGCCAGCTTGTCCGCTGCTTCAACAAGTTTGTTTACCGGTCTGCTGATAATGCGCGATAATACGATGCCCAGCACAATTGCCAGCAGCATTGCGGCAACAACAAAGCCACCAACAACGGCGACGGCTTGTCTGGCTGTGGTCTGATTGTTCGCTGCTTTATTTTTTGCCTGACGTATTTTTAGGTCCTGAGAAGCCTGCAAGGCATCCTCAATGTTCTTTTCGATTTTTGCCCCGTCACTTTCCGCCAGTTGCACTGCTGCCGCCAGTTGATTGGCGCGTATCAGTCCTATTGTTTTGTCCAGATATTGCTCATATTCGGCAGTTCCGCTTCTGACAGCTGCGAAAGCTTTTTGTCCTTCGTCCGTTAAAATAGTTTTTTCATAATCCTGCATCGCTGCTTTCATTTTTTGCACATTTTCCCGCATCCTGGTCATCGATCTTTCACGCAGGGCCGGCTCCTTGGCCGCCAGGGTATTATTGAGCTCCAGGCGCACGATATAATAGCTTTCCATCATATCCAGCAAATCGCCCAGGGGCACAGTATAGTTCTCATATAAAAGCTTATCTTCCTCAGTCACGTTGTTTAGGTCATAGACTCCTAGAAAGCCCACAATACCGGACATAACAGCAACAAGGACAAAACCGGCAAGTAACTTTTTAGCAATTCTCAGGTTGTAAAACCAGCCCATAGTTACCACTCCTCACACATATTTCCCCGTATTATTTAAGCAGCCTGGTGCGATTTATCAAGCCGCCAATATCCAGGATCAAGCTGATACTGCCATCGCCCAGCAGCGTGCAGCCAGCCAGGCCCTCGACCCGGCTAATGCCTTTGATATAAGCCGGTAATGTTTTTACAACCACCTGCTGTTCACCTAACAGCGCATCGGCAAACAGGCAAAAAACATTATTATCGTTTTCTACCATAATAATGATTCCATCTGTAAAAACGACAACGGGGGTGTCCACGCTAAATACCCGGTGAAGCCGGAGTATCGGGTAACACTGCCCCCGCACCATAATCATCTCATTACCGTCAGGATCAGTTATAATATTGGCAGCCGCAGGCTTAAAGGATTCCTTAACCGCTGTAATCGGGATGGTATAACGGGCTTTGCCCACGCCGATTGTCATCCCGGTAACAATAGCCAGCGTAAGGGGAATTTTCAGCAAAATGGTGGTCCCTGCCCCCGGCGTGCTGTCGATCAGCACCGTACCGCCAATGCTGCTGATATTTTGGGATACCACATCCATGCCAACCCCGCGGCCGGAGAACTCTGTTACCTTATCCTTAGTAGAAAAACCCGGGGCAAAGATAAAGGAATATACCTCTTTGTCGGCCAGTTCGGTTTCCGGCTTATGAAGCAGTCCGTTTTCCCTGGCACGCGTAAGGATCTTCTCTCTATTCAGCCCCCGGCCATCGTCTTTGATCAAAATGACAACATCACTGCCGTCGTTTCTGGCCTCCAGGATAAGCTGTCCTGCCGGCGGCTTTCCCGCCGCCGCTCTTTCTGCGCTGGTCTCGATGCCATGATCAATTGCGTTGCGCATCAGGTGCATCAACGGATCAGAAATATGTTCAATAATATTTTTATCTACCTCTGTTTCACCGCCGACCAGTTCCAGTTGCACATCTTTATCAAGTTTCTTACTCATATCCCGAACAATCCGCTGCATTTTATGAAACGTGGTTGTCAGCGGAACCATGCGGATGGACATCACGATATCCTGCAGTTCGCCGGTAATCTTCTCAAGTTGTCTTGCGGCCTTGCCAAAATTATCGAGAGTTAGTCCCCGCAGCTCAGGGTTCTGGATCACCATGGCTTCGGCAATCACCAATTCCCCGACCAAATCCATCAGCAAATCCAATTTGCTGACATTAACGCTAATAATACTTTGCCGCTCCAGGCCATGGGGTTCCCGCTTCTTGTGCGTTAAAACCGGCTCTTGCTTACAGAGGCCTGTGTCCAGCGGATCTTCAAGAACAATCCGTCTGGTCGGGGCAGCGTCTTGATCCGGTCTTATATGCTCCGCAGCGGTAAGCGTAAAACTTCTGAGAGAAATCACTTGCTCAAAAAAATCCTGCATTGCTTGCTGCGTGAGGTCGGTACGAAACGTTATCTTGAAACCGTCTCGGCGAATGATATCGGCGGCATCAGCTTCTTCCATGAGCTGATCCGGCGCGTGGCTGATATCTTCAGCAGTATTCATTAAATCCTGAATAACCGTGTAGGCCCGGATATCTTCCATACCGCAGTCTTCTTCAAAAAATACGGTCGCTTGAAACAAATTTTTTCCGCCGGCAACGTCGTATTTTTCCGGTAAATGGCTGCAGAACGGCGGATTGTCAGCCGGCGCATTTCCGGTGTTGTTTCGGTTTAAGGCGGTTCCGTTAGCGGTTTTTAACGCGGCCAAAAATTCCTGCATTGCGGTGTTTAACAACGAAATATCCCCGTCGGCTGCGTTACCGGCTTTGATCTTTTCCAGTTCCAGCTTAAAAAAATCGACACCTGCCAGCATCAAATCGGATAGTGTATCGCCGACGAGGTTTTCCGGCTTCGCCTTCCGCAGGTAAAAGAAAACGTCTTCGATAGAATGGGCCAGGGTAGCCAGGTTATCAAACAGCATCAAGGCTGTGGCGCCTTTAATGGTATGCATAATGCGGAAGATCTCATTAATTTCAGCTTCGCTATAGCCGCCAGCCGCCTCGCTGCTGAGGATGGTTTGCTCCAGTTGTACGAGCAGCTGTGCGGTTTCGAATAAAAACATGTCCAACAGTGGTTCCGGTGCGTGCTCCGCCATCTAATCGACCCCTTTAATCACCGCATTTACAAACCCGCTACTTTATTAAGAGTGGTTATTACCTTGTCTTCTTTGAAGGGCTTAACAACAAAATATTTAGCGCCGCTCAAAATGGCTTCCTTAACAAAACTCTCCTGCCCCATGGCGGATACGATGACAATTTTCGCTTTGGAATCTTGCCTGAGAATGGCTTTTGTGGCCTCGATCCCGGTCATTCTGGGCATGGTAATATCCATTGTGACAATATCAGGGGTATACTCCAGGTATTTTCGAACAGCCTCTTCCCCGTTTTCGGCTTCACCAATAACCTTGTAGTCATTCTTTTCCAGCATCTGGGTTAGCGCCAACCGCATAAACGCCATGTCATCCACAACTAATACTGTTTTCATATCCATTCCCCCCATTAATATAAATCAGGCTAACAGCGCATCCCGGAGCATCTTTATTCCCCTGTATATGCGTGTGCCTGTACAAAACAAATAGCACCAAGCCAAAAAAGCCAGGTGCCAAAATACGCTCCAGGATAAAGCGGCAACCTGGCAATCATAGGCATTCGCCCTTAGACCCATAGCTTTGCGTCCTTACCTTTCGATAAGTTTGCCCAATATTTGTATTTTCCGTTATGGTATAATGTTATATTATCCGAGTAAATTAGTCAAGATTATCCAAGAATTTTACATCCGTTTAATAAATTTTTAAAAATTCCCGGCTGCTGTCAATAATACGCTACAGGATTATCTTGTTGTCTTAGCCAATATTAACCAATTACGATCAGCTTGGGCTATATAACTACGAGGAATGGTGCACGTGTTTAAGTCAATTAAGACTCAACTGTTTCTGCTTTCTGCGGCAATTATCATTATTCCCCTGACAGTTTGTAACATTTTCAGTTATTATATAGTCAGCCATGATGTAGCAACTAAATTGCGGGAAGAAAATCTGGCATTTGCCATGTCCGTTTCCCAGAATATCCGCAGTTTTCTTGCTGAGGCTTATGTTGTCACTGTCGAGTTGGCGACCAACGGCGATTTGCTGTCCCCTGATCCTTACAGGCAGCAGCAGTTATTAATGCGGGCAGAAGTACGAAATTCCCAGTTTGATCTGTTTTACATGCAGAAACTGAATGGCTGGCAGATTGCCAATAGCCGGGGAATACCCGGCTCGGACCGGTCGGGCCGGTGGTGGTTTAAGGAATTTATAACCAACAGAAAACCCTTTATCAGTAAGTCCTACTTTACAACCACAGACAACACTGCCGTAGTTTCTATTTTTATTCCGGTGTATTCCGCCAGCGGTTTGGCCGGCGTTTTGGGAGCCGACCTAAAATTAAAGACCATCCAGGAATTACTTGACCTGTTGCATACGAGCAAAAGCGGCTCTACCTACATTTTGGACAGTGAAGGAACCATTGTTGCCCATCCCAACAAAACATTTGTAGCCGAACTCTATAATTTCGCCAGGCTGACCCGGACAATATTAATCACCGGCGAAAATGGCGTCCCGGTCCGTGATCAATTTAACAACCATGTTACCCGGGATGAGCCGATTCAGGTGCCGCCCGGGCTCCGGCAGGCCGCACTGCGCTGTCTTAAGGGGGAATCCGGGACAATTGAGTACCAGGATCTGGCTGGCCAAGATATGGTCTGTACTTATGCCACCATCAATCTGCCTGAAAATCTGGGAAACTGGGCGGTAATTACCGTTAACAGCAAAACGGATGCCATGGCCACCGCTTCCCGGATTATCCGAAAAAATAATTTAATCGCGCTGGTCTCATTAATTCTCTCTATTTTCCTTATCTATGCGCTGTCCCGCCGTATCACCCAGCCCATTCGCCTGATGGATAAGCAAATTGAACACATTATCGGCGGTCGCCTGCAGCAGCGGCTGGCAGGAAATTTCGGCAGCACTGAAATTGAGCATTTGGCTACGTCGTTTGAAACTATGCGTCTATCTTTAGCCAAATTGCATACCGAGCGTGAAAGCATGTTCCTGTCTACTATTCACTCCCTGATAGCAGCGCTGGAATCTAAAGATGACTATACCTGCTCCCATTCGATGGAAGTCGCGGAGCTGGCCGCAACGATTACTGCAGAACTTGGCCTAGCCGAGCAGGAGCAGTTCAAAATCAAATTCGCCGCTCTTTTGCATGATATCGGCAAAATCGGTATTCCGGACAGTGTGCTGCATAAACAGGGAGAACTGACAGACGAAGAGTGGCAGACAATGAAACAGCATCCGGAAATTGGCGCAAAAATTATCAGTACTATCCCCAATATGGAAGATATTGTGGACATTATTCGCTATCATCATGCCCGTTGGGACGGCAGCGGGTACCCGTACGAGATAGCAGGCGAAGCTATTCCGTTGGGCGCACGGATCATCGCAGTAGCCGACAGCTTCCAAGCCATGACCTCCGACCGTCCCTACCGCAAGGCGCTTCCGCTGGACTTTGCCCTGGCCGAAATCCGCCAATGCGCCGGCAAACAATTTGACGGCAGGATTGTAGAGCTGTTTCTGAAACAATTTACATAAAAATTTTGCTGACCGGAGCGCCTTTGAAGTCCCGGTCAGCGGTAAGGGCTTATCCTGTTTAGGTTTCCGCAACAGACATGCCATTGATAATTCCGGTAAGCTGATCGCCGGAAATTACTTCCTGATCTTTAAGAAACTTTGCTACTTCGTGCAAGACGGCAAAATGTTCGGTCAAGATTGCCTGGGCTGTATTTTGCGCTTCATTTAATAACCGGTAAATTTCTTCATCAATATGGGCAATGGTAGCCGGACTCAAATCCTCGCGGCCGGATATATCGCTGCGCAAATAGGCTCCTGCCGCATGGGCATAGCGTACAGGCCCTAGTTTGGGCGACATCCCGAATTCGGTAACCATGCGCCGCGCCATTTCGGTAGCCCGTTCCAGGTCATTTGCGGCACCGGTAGAGGCCTCATGGAAAATAATAAGTTCGGCTGCTCTGCCACCAAGCATTACGGCCATGCGGGCCTTAAGTTCATTTTCGCCGATAAGATAGCGGTCTTCCTCCGGCATCTGCAGAGTATAGCCCAAGGCCCCTTTCGCCGTGGGTATAATGCTGATTTTATGAACCGGATCCGTTCCGGCGAGATAATAGGCAGTTAAGGCATGGCCGACTTCATGATAAGCAACCTTAGTCCGGATATCATCGGACAGGGGAGTCTGCCGCTGCAACCCTGCTACCACCCGTTCTATGGCCAGATCAAAATCGGCCATAGCGATCGTCTGCGCTTCCCGCCGGATGGCCAGCAGGGCGGCTTCATTGGCAATATTGGCCAGCTCCGCTCCGGAAAAACCGGCGGTTATCTTCGCCAGCCGCTCAAGCTTTACGTTCGGGCCCAGCGACATGCTGCGGGTATGAATTCTAAGGATTTCAAGGCGTCCCGGTTCTGTAGGCAGGGTTATCTGAATCTGCCGGTCAAAGCGACCGGGCCGTACCAGGGCCGGGTCCAGTATCTCCGGCCGATTGGTAGCCGCCATGATGACCACGCCGGAATTAGC
>JAEZQV010000474.1 GCA_023441125.1 Bacillota bacterium | reverse complement strand
GGGCGGCAATTTTGCGGATGAGGACCATACCGCAGAGCATTCAGAGGAGAACTATATGCCGCGGCTGGTAAACCGCGCCGCGCGCAGCATCTGGGAAAGCGCGGGCGGAAAAACCCTGACCCAGGTAGCTAATGAAAAGGTCCGCGATATTATTAATTACCACGAACCTATCCCGCTGCCTGCGAATATTGCCGCCAAGATTAGAGATATTGTAGAAAACGCGGTCGGCCATATGCCGGGCGAAGACGAGTAAGCAAATGGACTACCGGCGTTTGCTTTCGTAAGGAGGGAACGAGATGTCTCTGGTATTGGGAATCGATACTGGCGGAACGTATACCGATGGTGTGGTCGTGGAGCTTAGAACCAAACAGATTCTGAAAAAGGCCAAAGCGTTGACGACCCGTGAGGATCTATCCATTGGCATCCGCCATTGTATTGCCAACTTGGCTTGGGAAGATTTCAAGAACATCAGTGCGGTTTCGCTGTCAACCACATTGGCAACCAATGCCATCGTGGAAGGCCGCGGCTGTGAGGTAGGTCTGTTGATGCTTGGCTGTAACCCGATGGATTCCCTCCCGGTAAAACATTTCTATGTTTTACCGGGAGGTCATAATCTCAAAGGGCGTCCCAATGAAGAACTGGATCTGGCGAAAACCCGTCAGGCTATTTGCGAGCTAAAAGGCAAAGTGGATGCCATAGCTGTTTCGGGCTATCTTAGCGTCAGGAATCCGGAGCACGAAATTGCTGTAATGGAGCTGGTAAGGGAAATTCTTGATCTGCCGGTGGTATGCGCTCACCAGCTAACGACGGCATTAGGCTTCCATGAGCGCACCGTTACGGCAGTCCTCAATGCCCGTTTAATTCCCATCATTACCGAGTTGATTGAATCGGTAAAGCAGGTACTTGCCGAAAAAGGAATCGAAGCGCCCGTCATGGTTGTCAAAGGGGACGGCTGTATGATGGGCGAAGCGCTGGCGCGTGAGAAACCTATCGAAACCATTCTCTCGGGACCGGCTTCCAGCATCATTGGCGGAACCTTTCTTACCAAGGCTGCCGATGCCCTGGTGCTTGACATGGGAGGAACCACAACCGATATTGCCATTCTGAAAAACGGCGTACCGAGAATCAACCCGGAAGGGGCAACCGTAGGCGGCTGGCTCACCCGGGTGCAAGCCGCCCAGATATATACCTACGGTCTGGGCGGCGACAGCTATATCCAGATTAGCAAAGACGGAGAGATTCAGGTAGGCCCCCAGCGGGTATGGCCGTTAGCTGTGGTTGCGCACCAACAGCCGCATTTGGTCGATGAACTGAAAGTGAATTTTGCGAAGAACTATGATCTCATGTTTGCGCAAGCGACAGATTGTTTCATGTTCCTTAAGCAAGCTACCGTTGAAGTATTGAGTGACCAGGAACAAAAGGTTGTTGAAATTCTGCAGGCTGGTCCAAGAAGTCTATATTACCTGACCCAGAGGATGAACCTGGATCCTAACCTGCTGAATTTACAGCATCTCGTCAATGTAGGCGTACTCGCCAGAATATCGCTAACCCCCACCGACATCCTGCACGCCCAAGGGATCTATCACCAATGGAACCGGGAAGCTGCGGAACTGGGAGTAGCAGTTTTGGCAAACAGGCTGAGAATAAGCCCGCAGGAGTTTATCCGGCTGGCAACAGAAAAAATAGTCAATGAACTGTGCATTACCTGTCTGCAGAGTCTTATCGGCTGTGAGGAGTGCGGCATCAAGATAAAAAATACCCCCGCTGTCATGTATTTCATACAAAAAGCCTTAGCGCCGCAACCGGAGCAAAGTATTGACTGTTCTTTTAAAATCAATATGCCAATTGTTGGTATCGGCGCTCCGGTCCGGGCCTGGCTGCCGGCTATGGCCGAAAAAATGCATACCCGCCTGATTGTGCCGGAGCATGCGGAAGTAGCCAACGCTGTTGGGGCCGCAACCGGCAAAATCATGGAAACCGTCAAAGTATTGATTAAGCCCGGGGAACAAGATGGAACTTATCTGCTGCATGCCTCCTGGGAGTGCAAGCTGTTTGACAACCTGGAAACCGCAGTGGCTTATGCACTTGATAAAGCAAAAGAACAGGCTGCGTTGGCGGCAAGTAAAGCCGGGGCAAAAGAGTTTGAGTTGGTAATAAACCATCAGGATCGGTATGCGCAGGCCGGAATGATAGAAAACGATTTATATATTGAATCACTTATTGAAATCACTGCGGTAGAACGTCCGGAATGGGAAAGGGAAGAAATAAAAGAAAAGTTCTTTGTGGATTTGGAAGAAACCACTTTGAGCAATGTTGGCTGAGCTAAGGGGTAAATATGAGTTTTGAATTCTAAATATTCAGAACAAAATATTCGCTCTGATCTTTGCCAAAGCATTGAAAGTCTAGAAAAGATCATGATGGCATTGCGAAACTCATGGATCACAAGGAGGGGATATTAATGTCTAAGTCTGTTATTGAAGAATGTACTTTTACCCCGTTCCTAAAGAAGTTGACTATTTATTGTAGCGGCGGACCTTTTTTGGATGGCTACATTTTGGTTATAATCGGCGCGGCGCTCGTCCAACTGGGGCCTCATCTTCAGCTTGATGCGTATTGGTCCGGGCTGATCGGGGCATCTTCCCTTGCCGGACTTTTCCTGGGTGGTTTGGTATTTGGGTATTTGACGGATGTAATCGGCCGCAAAACGATGTATACAATCGACCTGCTGGCTTTAGTCATAGGTTCAATTTTGCAAATGTTTATTTCTACTCCCCTGGAACTGGTTATTCTCCGCTTTATCATTGGCATGGCCGTAGGGGCCGATTATCCTATCGCTACTTCGCTTTTGGCGGAATTTTCCCCGCAAAAATACAGAGGCCTGATGCTGGGCGGATTAATAGCTATGTGGTATGTCGGGGCAACCGCCGCCGATATTGTCGGGTATTTATTAGTGGATGTACCAAACGGTTGGCGATGGATGCTGGGCAGTGCGGCTGTTCCGGCTATCTTACTGATTATCGGCCGGTGGGGCACGCCGGAATCGCCGCGCTGGCTGTTAAGCAAAAACCGTGTTGAGGAAGCCCGGGCGGTCATGAAACAGGTGTACGGCCCGGAGGCGGATATTGATGATTGTGAACAGGAAGTCAAGCAAACCCGCTTTGGCAAAATTTTTGAGGCCGGCTATTTTCAGCGGACCATCTTTGTTGGCTCATTTTGGATGTGTCAAATCGTGCCGTTGTTTGCCATTTACACTTTTGGACCGGTAATATTGGAGATGTTCGGGCTGGGGCATGGCAAGGAGGCCATGCTGGGCGATATAATTCTTAGCGCCCTGTTTTTAATCGGTATTATTCCCGCCCTCATGTGGGTTAATAGCGTGGGGCGTCGGCGGCTTATCATCTGGAGCTTTGTCTTTATGACGCTGGGCATGCTAATTCTGGGAGTGTTCCCGGAAGCTTCCGCCTGGGTGATTATGGCTGGGTTTGCCATTTATGCCCTGGCTTCGGGCGGCCCCAATATTCTGGAATGGATTTATCCCAACGAATTGTTTCCGACCGATATCAGGGCTACGGCGGTAGGCATGGGGACTGCGATAAGCCGTATTGGCGCATGTATCGGTACTTATCTTTTGCCTAACTGGCTGCAGACTTATGGACTCGGTACAACTATGCTCATTATGGCGGGAATTACTTTTGCGGGGCTTATTGCCTGTATCGCGTTAGCGGAAGAGACCAATGGCTTAACTCTGGCGCAGGCCGGCTCTGTTGCCAAGGGTATAAAACAATAGGCGAACAAGTATATCTCTTTGCAAAAGGCAATCTTTCAACCTGCATCACTAATTCAGTTGATGCAGGTTTCTTTTTTGCGTTTCAGCCCAGCCTATTTTGCATGCATTTTATTTAGTTCTCCTCACAACAATCCAGAAACATAGACTGCCGGTTTTTACTATTTCGCCAGTTCAGCCACAAATCGGCAGGTACGATCACCGGTACACCAGCAATCCACTTCTTTTACCTTGAACGTTTTTCCCGTAAAACTTTCCAGGATTCCAGCAATAAATCCCTCGTCATAAATACAAATTTCGTAATCCAATTCCGGCAAACCTGAACAATCCAAATCTTCTGCTATGCTAAGAACATAGCGGCCTTGCTCGTGATTGGCTTCTTCTATCCGTAAAATGCCAATATTTTTGTCGGCCAGGTGGGCTTGTAAAGACTTGATAAAATTACTAAAGTCGGTTAATGAGTCTTGCTCTCGCAGAATGTTGTCATAAAACTGCTTACCGGCCAAATGTCCCGCTTGATAAAACAATGTGTCCGCCGCTTCTGTCCCATATGTTTGTTCTAAAATATCACGGAAACAAAACTGCATCAAACGATACATATCGGTTTGCACCGTTGCCCCCATATTTGGCCGGCCCTTTTTAATATCGCCTAAGAGCTCCCAGTTAAATTGATACTTTCGAATCGCAATACACCTTCCTTCCCGAGAAGCCATAATTGTTCAATTGATATTTTTGACATGAGCAGGATATTTCCTTTATTAATTATCAAAACCAGCTAAAAAGACTATCCCGATGAGATAGTTTTTTTAGCTGGTTTCTTCTGATTCTTACCTGGGCGGGAGATTGCAGTACCTGGTATTTACTGACATAATTGGAATTAAAATAGCAGTGAATATGAAATTAATAAGGAAATATCCCCAAGCAAACATTGTAAATGTTTGATGATCGTCTATATGATTACATTTTAATTTAATGGTGAAGAAAAATGGATTTTAAAGATGACTTAACCGATATCTTCAACCGAGATTTTTTTGAAACTGAAATGAAGCGGCGCGACTGTAAGCAATCAACTAATTCCAGATTGATTGTTTGTGGTGTTGATGAGCTCGAATTGGTAAATAACTCCTTCGGGCATGATTTGGGCGACGCTGTTGTGCAGGTAGTAGCAATTATATTGAAGGCAGCCTGTAGACTCAAGGGGCTCGTGGCCCGCATAGGCGATGATAAGTTTGTAGTTTTTCCGGCCGGCAATTCACAACAGTTGCTAGATGAGATATGCAACAAAATACGCGAGCAAACTGATATTTATAATTCCGATAGACCCATTGTGCCTATTAGTTTATCAATAGGCACGGCCATGAATCATACCAGAAAGTTGGACATGAAACTGCTTTTCGCAAAGGCCGATGGTTCTATGCTGCGAAATAAACTTAGAAAACAAGACAACGTCCGCAGCACTATGGTGAACGCAATTACAGATGCCTACGAGGCTAGAGACTATTTTGCTGAGGGACATGGAGAAAGGCTACAGAATTTAATTGATAGTTTTGGCCGTTCGGTAGGTTTAGCGACTAAATCTTTAACAAGTATGAAGCTGTTAGCACGGTTTCATGACATTGGGAAAGTCGGCATTCCAGACAATATTCTATTTAAGACGGGGAATTTGAGCGAGCCGGAATGGGCTATTATTCGCCGGCACAGTGAATTTGGTCATCGTATTGCTAATATGATACCTGGGTTGTCGCAAATAGGCGAATGGATTTTGACACACCACGAATGGTGGAATGGTTATGGTTATCCTCTTGGGTTA
>JAEZQV010000460.1 GCA_023441125.1 Bacillota bacterium | reverse complement strand
GCTGAAACGGGCGAAGTAAATGGTTTGCCAGCTATACAGTAAAAAAAGACGGCTCCCGGCTATTTGTGTAGGCCGGTTGCCGTCTTTTATTTGTTTGCTGGCAAGGGTTGCGTTTTCGGGACCTTATTTTTTCATCATATGATGAGTCGGTTGTGCTGTCTCGGTTTCCAATGCGTTCCAGGATTCATTGGCCCGCTCAACAAAAATTTTACGGACAGCGTCATTTTCACCTAAGCCATGAATATAGGCAGATACGCGGAAGCCTTCTTTTTCCAATACCGATTTATGGGAATCCGGTTCAGAGCCGGCCATGTCATTGTTGGCATGATCCCCGGCCACCATCATCATCGGAATCAGGGTAACGTTTTTGATATGTTTTTCTTTCAATTGGGGAATAACCGTTTCCAGACTCGGCCAGCCTTCTACGGTATAAATGTAAACATTGTTCAGGCCAAGCTCTTTTAAGCGCGCCTGCATGACGGAATAATAGGCATTGGCGGGATGCGGCGTGCCATGGTCCATCACTAGAATGGCATCGTTTTTACCGGTTTTGGGGAATTCAGTGGCAATCGCCTGTAATGATTCGGTAACATCGTCATGTTGGTTTTCCTGGCCCTGCCAGTACATTAAAGGCGTTCCCAGCGTCATCTTTTTGAACTGGTTTTTATATAGGTCAAAAATAGCGCTGTCATAGGCATATTCCATGCCGGGAATAACATCCAAGGTTGTCAGGGCCACGCGGGTGTAGCCTTCTTCTTTCAACTGGGCCAACGCTTCTTCCGGTGTCGGGATTTTTATGCCTTCCTTTTCTTGAATACGGTCAACGATAATATGGGAAGTAAAGGCCAGTACCACCTTGGTATCCGGATGCGCGGCCTGAATGTCCGCTACTGTTCTTTCAATGGTTACCTTGCGGGAATCCGCATAGGTAGTTCCAAAACTCATAACCACAATGGCATCTTTATTGGGTAAATTTTTCATGGCCGGATTTTCCGCCACGCGCACACCCATTTCCGCCGCTTGCCTTAATGCCGGCGTTGCATTCTTTACTTCCGGATTCAATTGATAAGCTGCATAGGCCGACGTTGCTCCCACTGTGATGAAAGTGGCACAGGCGAGGGATGCCACCAGCATCTGTTTCCAGTTTTTCTTCATTTTTTCTCCTCCTAATTTTTTAAATTAAAATAAAAATGAGTCTTTCCCACACAAAGGAAAAACTCATTAGAATTTCTAAAAAATCTAAGTAGATCCCCTTCCCATCGCTCGTGGGTGTAGCGGCGATTGTCAAACAGGCAGGTCTCCTGGCTCCAGATCATCACTCCTCCGCGCCTTCCCAGAGCATACGCTCCAGTGACATGTTACGGATTCATTCCCTGTTACAGTGGCGGGACCGCATTGGTTTTGCACCAAACTTCCCTATTAAGTCTTTTAGACACCTGTTTCCTATATTATATTTTTTCTTAACATGTCCATACTAGCACTGAATTTTTTTACTGTCAACAGACAAATTTGTTACTTTTTGACACGGCGACTGTTGGCTGCCTCTGCAGGGAGCTGGAACCGGCCTGGATAAACCAGGCGAAGCAATTGGCTATTGACAAAATAGTTGCTTTTCTGTAGTATGATATACAAGTACTGGTAAAATGAATAGTATGAGTTAGGTGCCCGATAGGGCTTAATAGGGAAGACCGGTGAAATGCCGGCGCGGTCCCGCCACTGTAACGGGGAGCAAGCTTAAGATATGCCACTGGAACCATTGTTCTGGGAAGGTTTAAGCAAGTTATGATCCGGAGCCAGGAGAACTACCTAGCTGACAATCACCGTTTTTTCACCCACGCGGTATGGGGAGGGGATTACAGTTAAGCGTATCTTCTGGGGCTAGTCTCAGAAAGTATGTGATTTTGGCTTAATTCACTCCTGATATTTACTATCAGGAGTTTTTTATTGGCTTACTTACTGTTAGGACACTCCCGGTTGCCTTTGCGCAAGCGGGAGTTTTCTATAAAATGTTCTAAACACTCCTATTCTTGTGCGCAGTGGCGCCGGGGCGCAAGCCCTCCATTTTTTACAACAATTCCGTCAAAGGAAGGTAATCATAAAAATCAGCATTAACAGAATAGTGACAGGGTTAGGTGCCCGATAGGGCTTAATAGGGAAGACCGGTGCAACGCCGGCGCGGTCCCGCCACTGTAACGGGGAGCGAGCTTAAGATATGCCACTGGAGCCATGGTTCTGGGAAGGTTTAAGCAAGTTATGATCCGGAGCCAGGAGAACTGCCTGACTATCAGTCGCCGTCTTACCCACGAGGCATGGGGAGGAGATTATTTGCAGGACTAACATTTACATTTTATTTAAACAAGAAATCTTCCTTACTATGACTATGTAAGCAAGGTTTCTTTATTTTTATGCAGCCAACATAAAAATATTGAATTTACGAGGAGATGAATTTTTTTGCAACATACCGCTGTCTATCCGTTTACGGCCATAGTCGGGCAAGAGGACATGAAGCTGGCACTGATATTAAATGTGATCAATCCCTTGCTCGGCGGGGTACTGATCAAAGGGGAAAAAGGCACGGCCAAATCCACGGCCGTCAGGGCGCTGGCTGATTTATTGCCGGCCATGATGGTCAGCAAGGGCTGTACTTTTCAGTGTGATCCGGTGGACTTTGCCCGCCTCTGTGACAATTGCCGGGACAAGGTCGGCCAGGAGCCCGGCTTGCCGGTCCAGGCAGTTAAGATGCGCGTAGTGGAGCTGCCGGTCAGTGCGACTGAGGACCGGGTTGTCGGCACCCTGGACATTGAGCATGCTATCAAGCATGGGGAAAAGAAGTTTGATCCCGGCATTTTAGCCCAGGCCAACCGCAATATTCTGTATGTGGATGAAATCAACCTTTTGGACGACCATGTGGTTGACGTGCTGCTGGATGCCGCCGCGATGGGGGTTAATACGGTGGAACGGGAAGGGGTGTCTTATTCCCACCCGGCACGGTTTGTGCTGGTGGGCACGATGAACCCGGAAGAGGGCGATATCCGGCCGCAGCTCCTGGACCGTTTCGGATTGTCGGTAGAGGTTGCCGGCGAAAACCAGCCCGAGTGGCGGGTGGAAGTGATTAAACGGCGCTTGGCCTATGAACAGGATACCGCTGCTTTCGCCGGGGAATATCAGGCGGAACAGGAACGGCTGGCAGCCAGTATTATGCAGGCCCGCCGTTTGCTGCCCAAGGTAACGATTCCCGACGAATTGCTGCTGCTGGTTGCCAAAGTGGCGATTGCGCTTGACGTTGACGGCCACCGGGCCGATATTACGGTGATTAAAACGGCTATGACGCTGGCGGCTTTTGCCGGCCGGGAACAGGTCGTGACAGAGGATGTGAAAAAGGCGGCGCGCCTGGCGCTGCCTCACCGGATGCGGCGGCGGCCGTTCGAAGACGGCACGCTGGACTGGGATAAGGTAGAAGCTGTGTTTGCACAGCATAAGCAAACAGGAGGAATGATGGAGTGCAGCGCCTGATATTTCCCTTTTCGGCTATCGTCGGCCAGGAAGCAGTCAAGCAAGCGCTTTTGATGGCTATTGTCAATCCGAAAGCAGGCGGTGTGCTGGTTGCCGGGGAAAAGGGGACGGCCAAATCCACCCTGGTGCGGTCTTTAGCGGACATTATCGGAGATACTGAGCTTGTGGAACTGCCGCTGAATGCCACCGAGGATATGGTATTTGGCGGCCTGGATATCGAGTATGCCGTGGAATGCGGCGAACGCCGCTTTTTGCCGGGCATACTGGCCAGAGCCCATAACCGTATATTGTACATAGATGAAGTTAACTTATTGCGCCGTGATTTTTTGGGAAGTCTGCTGGACGCAGCCGGGACCGGCGTGCACCGGGTGGAACGCGAAGGGATTTCCTGCCGCCATGCCGCCGCCTGTACGCTGATTGGTACCATGAATCCTGAGGAAGGCATGCCGGCGGCGCAGGTGCTGGACAGGTTCGGCCTGTATGCCGCCGTCAGCCGGGAAGAGAATGCCGCCGACCGGGCGGAAATTGTGCGGCGGATTCTGGCTTATGAAGCCCGTCCTGCTGAGTTCTGCCGGCGCTATGCGGCGGCTGCGGCGGAGATTAGACAGCAGGTGGCGACAGCTAAGACGCTGCTGCCGGCTATAACTGTGCCGGCGGCGATGATGCTGCTGGCGGCGCAGATGTGCGCCAAAGCGAATGCGGCCGGCCACCGGGCCGAATTGTTCCTGCTGGAAGCGGCCCGGGCTATTGCCGCGCTGGCCGGGCGCACTTACCTGCTGCCGGCCGACCTGGAGGCCGCCGCCGGTTATGTGTTGCCGCAGCGGCTGCGGCAGGAACCGGCGCCGCTGCCGCCGGAACCGCCCCCGCAGGCACCGCCGCCTGCTGATGAACCGCCGTCCGATGAAGCGGACAACCAGCAGCCCCCGCCGCCGGAACCACCGCCTGCCGACGCGGAGGATCAGCAGGAGCAGGACGAGGCGGAGCAGCCGCCGCCTGAGCAGCCGGACAACGGGGGCGGCGATCAGGAAAAGGTGGCCGATATCGATACTACCTTTCCGTTAGTCCGGATGGATTTAGCGTTACCGCAGGACCGGCAGGAACGCCGGGGCAGCGGCAAACGGAGTTTAACCCGCACCGATACCAAACAGGGGCGCTATGTGCGTGCCGGTATCCCGCGTGGCCCGGTGACGGATCTGGCTTTTGACGCTACGTTGCGGGCGGCGGCGCCGTACCAGCGCTTCCGGGACAGACAGCAGTGCGCTATTGCCATAGCGCGCGAGGATTTGCGGCAAAAGATCCGGGAAAAGCGCATTGGCAGCACCTTTCTCTTTGTTGTCGATGCCAGCGGCTCCATGGGCGCGCGGGAGCGCATGCGGGCCGTCAAAGGCGCGGTGTGCGCCATGCTGCAGGATGCCTATCAAAAGCGGGATCAGGTGGGACTGATTGCCTTCCGGCGGCAGAGCGCCGAGGTGTTATTACCCATCACCCGCAGCGTGGATTTGGCACAGAAATGCCTGCGCCATCTGCCGACCGGCGGTAAGACGCCGCTGGCGGAAGGGCTGGCGGCAGCTTTAAAAGTATTAGCCTGCCGCCAGCAAAAAGACCAGCATATGAAACCGGTTTTGGTGCTGGTTACCGACGGCCGGGCCAATACCGGCGCCGGCGGCGACGGGCTGGCGGCAGCGCTGAAAGTAGCCGGCAAAATAAATTTGGCCGGCATCCACAGCGTGGTTATTGATACCGAACAGGATTTTGTCAAGCTGGGCCTGGCCCGGACTGTAGCCAGAGAGATGGGTTCTGCCTACTACAGCCTGCAGGAGCTGTCGGAGCGGAACATTATGCATATTGTTGCAAACTTATCTTAGCTATAAGAATAAAGAGGGAGGAGCGAACATGGACTTTATCTTGGAGTGTTTGAGTGTGTTTATCAAGGGCGGCCCGGTCATGTACCTGATCCTGGCCTGTTCTGTACTGGTAGCGGCCATTGGGGTGGAACGGTTTATCTACTACCGAAAAATGAATACCGATCTGCAAAGCTTTTTTGCGCGGCTTACCCCGTTGCTGGAGCGGGCCGACTGGACGGCAGCGGGTACTTTATGCGAGAAAACCCAGGGGATTGCCGCTATGGTGGCGGCCAAAGGCCTCGGTTATCTGCAGCGCGGCTGCGCCAATGTGGAAGGGGTGCTGGAAGGCGAGGCGTCACTGGCTGTTGCCGGCCTTAAAACCAATCTGGGCCACCTGGACACCATTGTGACCATTGCCCCTTTGCTCGGTTTGTTAGGAACCGTTATTGGCATGATTGGTTCTTTCAGTGTTATGAATATTAAAGCCGGGCAGCCCCAGGCCATTACCGGCGGAGTCGGCGAGGCGCTTATTGCTACCGCCTCTGGCCTGTGCGTGGCCACCTTGGCCATGATTATTTACAGTTACTTTAATCATCGTCTGAATCAGCTGGTTTCGGATATTGAACAGACCTGCCTCTTGCTGCTGGGACATATCAAACAGGAGAAACGCCATGAAATTGCGTGATCTGCGTTCTGAACGACAACCCAAGCTGATGATTATTCCGATGATTGATATTATCTTTTTTCTCCTGGTGTTTTTTATCATGAGCACGCTCTACATGGTAGACCAGCAGACCATAGCGGTTAATTTGCCGCAGGCTGCCTCGGCGCAGCGGGAAAAACCGCGCAGTGTGGCGGTCGCGGTTACGCAAGAGGGACGTATTCTGTTTAATCAGGAGGAAATTCCGCTGCCGCTGTTAAGAAAACGGGCCCAAGTGGAGCTTGCCAGCCAAAGTGACCTGGTTTTTGTGCTGCGTTCGGATAAAATGGCGGAATATGGCAAAGTAGTGGCTGTGCTGGATGAGCTGAAGCTGGCCGGCGCGCAGCGGGTAGCCATTGCGACGGAAAGGAAGGATAAATAATGGTTGGGGCGGCAGGCTTGCGATGGCGAAAAGCCTTAGCGGTATCCATGGTGCTGCACTGTGTGGTTCTGCTCGGTATTGGCTGGCTGGCCGGCAAAGCATTAATGACGGTGGAACCGCCGGAAACCTTGATTGAACTGGAACTCGCCAGCGGACCTGACGGCGGGCAGCCGGCAGCGGCTGCAGCCCCGTCAGCGCCGCAGGTGCGTCCGGCCAGCGCCGCTCCCTCTCTGCCGCAGCCGGTGGTACAGACGCCTGTTGCTGAACCGGTAACGCCGGCCGCAGTACAGGAGGCAGTCGTAGCGGTAAGCGCCATGATGGTCACGTCGGTGGAAAGTAGCGCCACCGCCATCGGCGGTGGCAATGGCGGGACGGACAGCGGTGGCGGCGGTGACGGCGGCAGCGGCGGCGGGAGCGCCGGCGGTCAGGGTACTGGCAGTGGCGGTGGCGGTAACGGCCAGGCGCGGGATATTATCCCGCCGGAGGTATTGTCCCGCCGGGAACCGACCTATCCGGAACAGGCGCGCCAGCAGCGGATTGAGGGCACCGTGGTGCTCAGAATTGAAATTCTGACCAACGGCCAGCCCGGCCAGGTAAGCGTGCACCGTTCCAGCGGCTCGGATCTTTTGGATGAAGCCGCCGCCACGGCTGCACGGCGCTGGCGCTTTGTGCCGGCCCGGGTGAGGGGCACCGGACAGTCCATTGCCGTTTATACGACCACGCCGGTGATCTTTAGGCTAAATGGATAGTTGATTGCAAAGAGGTTGTATACATATGATTCAGATAGCAAACTTGGTTAAAAAATTCGGTGACCGTACGGCTGTTGACGGGATATCGCTGGAGATCGGGCAGGGAGAAATCTTTGGCTTGCTGGGACCAAACGGGGCCGGCAAGACGACCATGATCCGCATGCTGACCATGCTGACCCGGCCGACAGCCGGCAGGCTAAGCATTAATGGCTGCCAGCTGCCGCAGGCTGAGAGAGAGGTCAAGCAGTTGATCGGCATTGTGCCCCAGCATTTTAATCTGGATGCCGACCTGACGGCCTGGGAAAACCTGGAGCTGCATGGCAGGCTGCAGCATATTCCCCCTGAAAAGCGTGCCCAGCGTATTCTCGAATTGCTGGCGTATGTGGAGCTGGCCGACCGCGCCGGCGATAAGGTGCAGAATCTTTCCGGCGGCATGAAACGGCGGCTGATGATTGCCCGGGCGCTGCTGCATGAGCCGCAGGTTTTGTTTCTGGACGAGCCGACAGTCGGTCTCGATCCGCAGGTGCGGCGGCGGCTGTGGGACTTGATCCGGCGTTTGAGCAGCGAAAAGCTGACGGTGCTGCTGACAACCCATTACATTGAAGAAGCCGAGTTTTTGTGCGGCCGGGTGGCTATTCTGGAACAGGGCCGGCTGATTGCCTTGAGCAGCCCGGCGGAGTTATGCCGGCGCTTAGGCGTGTATGCTGTGGAATGGCAGGTCGATGAGGGCCGGCAGACAAAGTTCTTCCACAGCCGGGGCGAAGCGGCTGCTTTCGCCGGCGCGCTGACCATGACCACCACCATCCGCAATACCAATCTGGAGGATGTTTTTGTGGAGTTGACCGGCAGGAAGGTGGCAGGCTAATGCTGACAGATGTTGCGACTGTATTTTGGCGGGACTGGCTGGTCCTGCAGCGCCGTCTGGGAACCTTTATTTTTTCCCGGATGATTACCCCGGTTTTGTATCTGGTGGCGTTTGGCTGGGGGGTTGGCCGGAGTGTGCAGGTCAGCCAGGGCAACTACCTGGATTTTATTGTACCGGGTATTCTGGCCCTGAACTCCATGAATATCAGCTTCAACTCCGTGGCCTCGCCGCTTAATATGAGCCGCCTGTACCATAAAACGCTGGAGGAATACCTGGTAGCACCCATC
Source organism: Bacillota bacterium (assembly GCA_023441125.1). The sequence goes on along the minus strand of JAEZQV010000460.1, from coordinate 3,979 downwards.
AGCCCTTGGGCTTTTATTATCGGCAAGGTCTTGTCAGGCACCTTGCGCGGACTAATTTCTTCGTTAATTATCATTGTGCTGGCGTATTTATTCGGTGCCAAGCTGCAGTTAAGCCTGTTGTTCTGGCTGGTCATTATCTTAAACTGTCTTGTTTTCTCCACTCTGGGGTTTGTCGCGGCCATGCTCATCAATTCCCATGAAGACATGGGAAATTTCAGTACCTATGTGCTGCTGCCGATGTCATTTTTGTGCGCTACTTTTTTCAGCACCGACAAATTGCCGGTTGTTGTCCGGGCGGTACTGGAGATTTTGCCGCTGACGCACGCCAGTCATGCCCTCCGGGCGATTGGCGGCGGCGGCGAACCGGCCGTTTTATCCTGGGTGGTTATGCTGGCTTATATCGGCGGGCTGCTGGCTGTCAGCGTCTGGACCATGGAAAAGGTCCGGGAGTAGCGGTTATTCAATAAGGGGGTCATTGCATGGATTATATTATGGAACCACAGGCGATCGAAAAGCGGAGTATGGACATCATTGCTGCCCACCTGACCGGTCTTAAGCTGAGTGAAGAGGCTGTCAGGGTATATTCCCGGATTATTCATGCCGCCGGCGATCCCGACTATGCCAAAATCATCAGTATCCATCCTGCGGCGATTGCGGCCGGTATGCAGGCGCTGCAGCAGGGCAGGCCCATTTACTGTGATGTGGAGATGGTGCGTACCGGCATTAACAAACGGCGCCTGGCCGAGTATGGCGGGGAAGCGCATTGTCTGATTGCCGACGCGGCTATTGCCGAACAGGCCAGACAGGCCGGCATTACCCGCGCTATGGCGGCTATGCGGGCTTTCGCCGATAAACTGGACGGCGCCATTTTAGCTATCGGCAATGCTCCCACCGCCCTGTTTGAAGCCATAAAAATCATGCAGGAATCTCAGGTTCGTCCGGCGGTGATTGTCGGCGTCCCGGTAGGCTTTGTCGGCGCGGCGGAGTCTAAGGAATACCTGGCGGAGCATTCGCCGGTACCCTATATTACTGTTCACGGCAACAAGGGGGGAAGCCCGATCGCTGCGGCGACAATAAATGCACTGCTGTACATGCTGTCGAGCCGGTGCGCGTTTGCCGGTTTTTGTTGAGCAACTTTTATTTGCATAAAGGATTATACCGCCATGACAGCGAAAATTAATACAATTGCATGTGAATAATTGATATTAATTAATAGCAAGAATGTATTGGCGGTAGTATTTATGGCGAATAAATATGTGATAGGTTTGCTAACCTTGCTGGCGGTTATGATTGCCGGCGGCTTTACCGGTGCCGTTCAGGCCGGGGTGCAGTTCGGCTATAACATGTATCCGGTCACTCACTTTGAATATCTGGAAGACGCAGCCGGCGGGCAGACGCTGGACAATGTACGCTCACCGGGCTTGATGCGCTTTCAGCCATATCCGCATGGTGTTATTTCCCTGGGAATTACAAAATCGGTATATTGGCTGCGGTTTCAACTGCCGCCCAATGAACCGGACACAATAACCACCGGCCGGTTGCTGGAACTGCAGAACCCGAATATTGACAGGATTGACCTGTTTATACCTGTTGCTGACAACACTGCACCTGCCGGCCTGCGCTATCTGACAAAATCAGTGGGTGTCAGCCGGCCTGCCGCCAATCGGGATGTCCTGGCTAACAGCTGGGTATTTTCCCTGCCGGATCAGGTGCGCCAGGACCAGTTTCTGTATCTGAGGCTTGCAAGCAGTTCGGCGCTCAGGCTGCCGGTCGTGGTTTGGCAAACTAACGCTTTTATTTCCGACGCTTTCTTAAAAAACATGGGTTTTGGTATTTTTTACGGTATTCTTACGGCCATGTTTCTGTTCAACCTGTTTATTTTCTTTGTCTTGCGGGATAAGGCTTATTTGTTTTATGTTCTATACGTTGGCTTCATGCTGCTGTACCAGTTCCAGGTGCATGGCCATCTCAAACTCTGGCTGGATTTACCTTATCCCATCTATAATGCAATTTTTTGGGTTTGGTTAACGGCCGCCTTCATCTCGTCCATCTATTTTACGCATTATTTTCTTCAGGTTGAGCACAGCAATACTCTTTGGCGCAAAATAATGGCCGGTCTGGTGGGCCTGGCTTTGCTGCAAGGCTGCCTGGGCTGCGGCGGTTATAATATCTGGGCTAACCAAATCGCCCATGGGCTGGGACTGGCCGGGCCCTGCATCATTATGGCCCTGGCTGTTGGCCGGCTGCGCCAGGGGTTTCGGCCTGCCAGGTATTATCTGCTGGCCTGGGGCGTGCTGTCGGCCGGGATTGTGGTATGGGTCCTGGCAGCTTATATTCCGGATACCTTTGCGGCTGTTAATTATCTGTTGGCAGCCACTGCCTGTGAATCCATCCTGCTTTCCTTCGCTCTGTCGGACAGGTTTAAAATCTTGCGCCAGCAAGAGGTGGTACTGACGCAGCATATGCAATATTATCGTGATTTAAGCGTTACGGATGAGTTGACCGGTTTGTATAATAAACGTTATTTAACCGAGGTGCTGGCGCAGGCAGTCGCGGCGGCCTTGCAAGAGGGCCGGCTTTTGACCCTGATGGTGATTGACATTGACCATTTCAAGCACTATAACGACAGATACGGCCACTGGCAGGGTGATCAGGTGCTTATTCGTCTCGGTGAAGTCCTGCGGACTGTTCTTGGCCAGGCGCAACTGGCTTTCCGCTATGGCGGGGAAGAGTTTGTGGTTATGCTGCCGGATAGCAATTGTGAAACTGCCGGACAGATTGCGGAGCGCATTCGCCATAGGATGCAGGCCCAGGAGTTCGTACCGGCCGGGGATGTAAAGGTAAGAGTAACGGTTAGCATCGGCCTGGCTGAGCTAAGCGCCGGTGATACGGGCGACACACTGTTTCAGCGGGCGGATGACGCCCTGTACAAAGCCAAGGCAACCGGCCGCAACCGGGTGGTTTGTTTTACTAAAGAAGTTTGGAGGGAGCGCTAACTATGACTCAGGAGCCTGTAACAAAAAAAGCGATTGTGGTGGTCAGTTTCGGTACTTCGTATCCGGAAACGCTAAGGTTGAATATCGCCAGCATTGAAGCGCGTATACGGGCCGCTTTCCCCGCTTACGAGGTCCGCCGGGCCTTTACTTCCCGGACGGTCATTAAACGTTTGGCAGAACGGGACGGAGTGCAGATTGACAACGAGATTCAGGCGCTGGAACGTCTCCGGGCCGAAGGCTACCGGGAGGTGTATGTACAGCCTCTGCATATTGTGCCCGGGGCCGAATACGATAAGGTGCAAGGGCTTGTCAACTGTTATGCCCATGAAAAAGAGCGGGCTTTTGAAAAAATCCGGTTGGGCCGGCCGTTGCTTTACTATATGGGCCAGGATGACCAGCCGGATGATTACGCAATCGCCGTCAAGGCGCTGGCGCACCAGCTGCCGGCCGCTGATCCGGCCGGCGCGGTTGTGCTGATGGGGCACGGCGGGGTGCATCCGGCTAATGCGGCCTATGGTGTGTTGCAGCTCAAACTGGAGGATGCGGGGCTTACCAATGTCTATATTTATACGGTGGAAGGCTACCCGTCATTAAACCGGATTATCGGCAAGCTCAAACAAAGCCAGGTGAAAAGGGTTACCCTGATGCCATTTTTGCTGGTAGCCGGCGATCACGCCACCAACGATATGGCCGGCGAAGCGGAGGATTCCGCTAAATCCCAGCTATTGGCGGCAGGCTTTGAAGTCGATGTGCGTCTTCAGGGCTTGGGGGAAAATACAGCTATGCAGGATATCTATGTGGCTCATCTTCAGGCTGCGATTGCCCACCCGCCCCACGGCCATGAACACCGGTGCGGCAAAGAGCACGGCCCCGGCCAGGGCCACAGCTGCTAAACTTTACGGCAAAAACTAAATACGGATGAGACAGGTGCCTTAATAGGCTTAATAGGGAAGACCGGTGCAAAACCGGCGCGGTCCCGCCAC
>JAEZQV010000434.1 GCA_023441125.1 Bacillota bacterium | reverse complement strand
GGTGAAAACCAGATAAAGGCGAAGCAGCAGCGCCCCACAGAAAATAAAGGCCGCAGCAAAATGAATATACCGGATGGTCTCCATGGAAAACAGCCGCGTAACCGCCACTGCCGGTTCTGTCCCCTGTGTGCCGATGAACGCTGGATTGCCAATGTACAAACCGGTACTGAACAGTACCGCCATACAGCCGGCAATCAGCCAGTGGCAAAATCGCCCGCCGGCGCTCAAAGTCTTATACACATACATGTTTGTCACCTCCAGCCTATAGGTAAGGATCGGTGAAGACCAACGCTACTTCCTCGCCTTTGGCGTCATACAAATGTGCGGCGCAGGCCAGACAGGGGTCAAAGGAGTGAATGGACCGTAAAATCTCCAGCGGTTTGTCAGCCACCTTGACCGGCGTATCCATCATCGACATTTCAAAAGCGCCATGCTGCCCGCTCCCGTCCCGCGGGCAGGCATTCCAGGTGGTCGGGACCACCGCCTGATAATTTTTAATCCGGCCATTTTCAATTACTACCCAATGACCCAAAGAGCCCCGGGGAACTTCGTGCGCACCTACCCCCTGGGCTTTTTTCGGCCAGGTGGACGGTTCCCATTTGTCATTATTCATTACCGTGGTATCGCCGTTTTTAATATTCTCAATCAGTTTATTGAAAAAATAGCGTTCCAGAGCAACGCAGACCTGGCTCTCAAAGGCCCGGGCCACAGTGCGGCCAACGGTCGTCGGCAGCCACACTTCCGGCGCCAAATTAAACAGTTGGGAAGCGGCTTCAATCTGCTGTACCATCATAGTCTCCACCCAATTGGGCTGCATGACATTCTGCTTAACTTTGGTGTAAACGATAATGTAGCGGGCTAACGGGCCGACCTCGGCAGTCTTGCCGCGCCAGGTAGGCGTTTTCAGCCAGGAGTATTTACCGGACTCATCCAGTTGCTGCCACTGCTTGCCTGACATTTTGCCGGTAAACTGGTAGTTGGGTTCCGTAACCCCTTGCCAGGGATGGAGGGACTTACTGCCGTCGGGATACTTATACCAGGAGTGATCGATAGATTCAGTAATCACTGACAGGTCGGTAAGATCTTGGGCAGCGAAGGGATAAAACTTGGCCTGCTGCACACCGCCGGCGAAGTTCTCCACAATGCCGTTGGAACGCATTAAAATCCGGTCATAGAATTCGCCGATGCCTTTAAACGTATTATCAGGATAATCACCGTAGCCCAGTACCCGTTCTTTGGCCAGGCCACCACCGCCGGCCTGCCCTTTGGCCAGGTGAATCTGCGCAATCGCCAGCACATCGGCAATATAATACTGATCAACAAGCGACCTGGTCATGCTGATGGCATTATCCACCATGGCCAGCCGGTTACTGTTTACCGGCGCATTCATATCATTCATGGAGATGGCACAGGGCATACCGCCTACCGCATAGTGAGGATGCGGATTTTTACCGCCAAAAACAATATGCGGTATCATGATATCCCGTTGCGCGTCTAAAGTAGCCAGATAATGGGCCACCCCGATTAAATGCACTTCCGGCGGCAGCAGTTCGTAATCCGGATGATCCCACCAGTGGGCAGCAAAGATTCCCAAGCGACCGCTGTCAACAATTTCTTTTACTTTTCCCTGGATTTCCTGAAAGTAAGCCGGACCGGCATTAGGGGTGGCTTTCGAATACGCATCATAATCATGACCGGGACCCTCGAGTTTTATTTGATAGTTGGCCAGGATGGCCTGCTGCAGACTGGCAGCAGCCACCGGATCGGCCTGCAGCGCCGCCACCGGGCTGACCCAGTCCAACGCATGTAAATGATAAAAATGCACCAGGTGATCATGAACCATAATGGCTCCGGCCATAATATTGCGGATATAATTGGCGTTTTTGGGGATCTCAATCCCCAGGGCATCTTCCACCGCCCGTAAAGAAACATTGGAGTGCTCAGAGGTGCATACCCCGCAGATTCGGCCGGCGAAAGCCCACGCGTCACGGGGATCACGCTCTTTAAGCACTACCTCAATGCCCCGCCAGGCTGTACCACTGGATACGGCGTCCTGTACCTTGCCATTGTCGTCCAGCACCAATTCCAAACGCAAATGACCTTCTATCCGGGTAATCGGATCCACTACTATCCGTTTCATATTATTTACCACCTCCGGGAGTGATGTTAGGTTTATCGGAATTGTGCTGCTGCTCCGCCGTATCTTGCCGGTTATGACGCAGCCCGCTGACGGCGGCATGCACCGCAATCCCGGCAGCCACGGCACCGGCGGCTGTCAGGCCAATCTGATCGGCATTGCTTATTGTATTGGGAGTGGCCACATTCGGCAAACGTTCAAAAAACGGATCGTCATCCCAAAACCCCCTGGAGCTGCAGCCGATACAGGGTGAGCCGGACTGAATAGGATAAGACAGGCCTTGCCACCAGCGCATATTGCCACAGGAATTATAGGTCATCGGTCCCCGGCAGCCCATTTTGTACAGGCACCAGCCGGCCTTGGAGCCGGCATCATCCAAACGCTCGACAAACATGCCGGAATCAAAGAAGGGCCGGCGGTAACACGTGTCATGAATACGGTTGCCGAAGAACTGCTTGGGCCGTCCCTGACTGTCCAGGGGCGGCAACTGGCCAAACAGGATAAAATGCATCACTACCCCGGTCATAACCTCAGGAATTGGCGGACAGCCGGGGACCTTCACGATAGGTTTCCCGGCTACCAACTGACTGACCGCTGTACATTGCGTGGGGTTAGGTTTGGCAGCCTGAACACCGCCCCACGAAGCACAGGAACCAAATTCCAGGACAGCCGCCGCTGCCTGGGCTGTTTCTTTCAGAACATCCATATACGGCAAACCGCCCACCGTACAGAAATAGCCATTATTGCCGGTCGGCACCCCGCCCTCGGCAACCATTAAAAATTTGCCTGCATACTCTTTCATAATCTGCTCCCGGTGCTGCTCCAGAGCCAGCCCGGATGCCGCCGACAAAGTATCGCTATACTCAAGGCTAATCATCGTAAGCAGTACATCCGACGCCAGCGGTGCTTTGGAGCGGATGAAGGACTCTGAACAGCCGGTACATTCCAGACCATGCAGCCAAATGACCGGTATAAGCGGCCGTTTTTCAGCGCGGGCGATAACATCCGGCACCATAGCAGTCGACAAACCCATCATCCCGGTTACGGCAACACATGTTTTAATAAAGTCGCGACGGGAGAAATTTTTCTTCTGGAACAGCTCCCACAGTGACTCTCCGTTGAACATTGTCAATCCCCCCTGACTAATAATCGAAACTATTACTACAGATTTCATCGTTTGTAATATTTTGTATTTATTAAATTAATTCTCTATGTTTTAAGGCAAATCCTGCAGAAATTTAACATATAATGGGAATATATGTAATTTTATTCTGATATTTTTTTCTCCTATTTATCTAAAAATACTTTTCCTCTGCTCTTAGCTGAATCTACGTCAAGCAGGTGCAAGGCTGAAAAAAGCGGGGCCCGTCTGTCCTTGTTTTAATATTTGCCAAACTCGTCATCGCTTAAAGCGATTTTAAGCTTGGCAGCAGAGGCTTTTACAGTTTCCGCGGCTACAGCCGGTCCAGGATCTGCCGGAAAAAATTGCCCACACCACCACAAACCAGATTGGTTCACCCTGTCCGCCAATTTACCAAAAAAATAGACCTCACACTCCTGTCGGAAAAGAAGTTGAGGCTACATGCCCATGATGATAAAATTGTATACCGTATATCCTCAATGAATGCAACATGTGTACTACTCAGTTACTGCAGATATTTCCTGTCCCGGTTGTATTCGGCCGGCCTGATTCCGTGGGCCAAGCTGTCAAGCAGATGTCCTGTCATAGTCATAGATAAGGCGTAGTTGCCATTCTGTACATTCATCAATAGCTCGTTGGCTTTGTTGATAAGGCTTTTACAGTGACTGCTGCCACTGTCAGAATTATAGACGCTACGTAACGATTGAACAAATTGTGCTGCCAGCAACCGCATAAGTTTCTTATCCCGCCGGCCGCGAATTTCCTGATGCAATTGACAAAGAATCAGCATACTGTCCGCTTGATTGTGTTCCTCTTCTATACAGAACTGATTAGATTGCATTGACATCGTTAACGCCCCCACATTTTTGATATGTACTACGCCATAACCTGTTAAATTAAATCGTAACATGAAATTATGTCGGAAAAGTGACCAAATGATGACAAAAATCTTACAAATTATTTTTCTGCCCCTAAAAATCTGCGTCCGGCTGGGTTAGGGTTCCGGTTGCTTGCCGCCAGCAGACGGTTCATTTTACGAATCTACGGAACGATTGCCATGAATAGGAGTTCTATTTCATGACTCATATTGGCTATGGCGGCCAATGTATTGGCAATTGCCTGACTACCGTAGCTCTCCACTATATAAACCTCCTGACTACGGTTAACAAGTCCTTGTGCCGAAAGTTTTCCTTCAATAAATAACCATTGGCTCCGGCCGCTACACTCCGTTGCCTGTCGGCTTCTGTTTGCAATCCGGTCAATAGCACTACCGGCAGATGCCGCAGGTGCGCCTGAGAACGAATGTAACGGGTCAATGCCCAGCCATCCAGGTTAGGCATATCAATATCTGAAAGAACAATATCCACTTCATTGTCAGCTAAAGCCTGCTGACCTTCCAGGCCGTCACCGGCGGTTTTGACCTGATAACCGGCAGCAGCCAGCACATATTCCAGCATGGTCCGGGCCGTAAGGGAATCTTCCACAATTAATACTGTTTGCTGACGGGGGGCTGCCCTTACGTTTTCCAGTCTTTTCATATGTACCTCCTGCCACCTTGCTAATTCATTACTCAAGTTGCCTGCTGTCTATCTTCTATAGTAACTGCTAAACATGTCACTGGCCTGACAAATTGCTGACATATGTCTTACATAGGAATATATGAAGAAAGAGAATAGCAATATGTACTATTCTCCACAACAAAAATTCTGTTCAAGGCAAATCGCATTGCCAATTGGGAAATTATTACAAAAATCTTACAAATACTATAAATATTCTCAAGGAAAGGGAATCTCCCAAACGCGTCGTATTATAAACAATATTATACTATTGTCTGATTATTTGTCTGGAGGTTAAGTCTATGGCTGACAAAATTCTTGTTGTCGACGACGATCCTGTCATTTGCGAGCTAATTACCACCTATTTAAAAAACGATGGCTTCGACGTTGTTGTTGCAAGTTCCGGACAACAAGCCCTTCAATTATTGTCCGCTACTACATACGATCTGCTCCTGCTTGATGTCGTTTTGCCTGATACGGACGGTAACCAACTCGCCCAGCAAGTACGCGCCCTGACTAATATTCCGATTTTATTTATTTCTACGCGGGATTCCGAGGTCGATAAAGCGATCGGTCTTGGCG
>JAEZQV010000429.1 GCA_023441125.1 Bacillota bacterium | reverse complement strand
TCAGTAAAGTACCGTCCTCTTCCGGCGCGATACCTTGTTCTTCCATGATTTCCTGGATAGAAGCCATGTCAGAAATGTCAAAAACCGCCTCGACCCGGAAATAATCGGTGCCGCTCCGGATTGATTCGCCTGAGGCTCGGCTGCCAATGATCGCTGATAAAGCATCAATGAGAATGGATTTACCAGCGCCGGTTTCTCCAGTCAAAATATTGAGGCCGGGAACAAACTCAATATAAGCCCGGTCAATAAGTGCAAAATTGATGACAGTCAGTGATTTCAGCATGTCCTATCTCTCCTCACAACGGACTACACGCCACTGCCCATGAGTGATTGAAACTTGGCTATAACCACCGGAACCGCTTCCACCGGTTTTACCAGTACGAAAATAGTATCGTCGCCGGCTACCGTGCCGATCACCTCCGGCCACTTTACATAGTCGATGGTATAGGCAACAGCTTGGGCCGTACCGGGCAGTGTGCGCAAGACAACAATATTCTGGCTATAGTCGATTGCAACTAAGGAATCATGAAAGGTACGCTCCATCCTGGCCTGAGACAAAACAATATTTTGTTCAGGCGGAAAAGCGTAACGGTACCGGCCGTCGCCTGTAGGCACTTTTATCAGCATAAGTTCCTTAATATCTCTGGAAACAGTGGCTTGCGTAACATCAATACCATGTTTGCTGAGTGCGTCTGCCAGTTCTTCCTGGGTTTCAATGATATAACGTTCGACGATTTCTTTAATCTTTGAGTGACGTAACGCTTTCAAGCTGTTCACTCCTTATTTTTTCAATTATAAACAGAACAGGCGGATTATTTTTCTGATTGACCATCGACCAACAGGCCACTGCGTAATTTTTTTGATTAAGGCCACTGAGGTATGTCTGCACCGCCTGGCATTCCTGCCGGCCCTGCTCATAGCCGGGATAAGCGGCTATAGTCATGAGGCCGCTATCAGTTATGAGCGCCAGTGCCTGTTTGACAGCCTGGAGCGTTGTCGCGGGGCTGGTAGAAAGTGTATGGTCGCTGCCGGGTAAATAGCCGAGATTGAACATGACGGCATCCACCGGCGACTGCAGATAGTTACTTAGCCGGGAATGGCTGTCCAATACCAGGCGTACTTTGTGAGCAAGCTGGTGCCGGGCCAGCAGCTCCTCGGTCTTAGCCAGCGCCTGCGGTTGGATGTCAAAGGCCCAAACCGCAGCGGTTGCTGGCGTGTTTTCCGCTAAAAACAGGGTATCATTGCCATTACCTGCCGTAGCATCCACCACGCGGTGGGCAGCTGGCAGCCGGGAGCGGATTAATTGGTGAGCCATGCGAACGGCATTGTTAACTACCATCGCGGTCACCTCGCCGCAGCTTTGTCCGCAAGGTTTCATAATAGCTTTTGCCAGGGAAACGGATGAAACGGGCTCGGAAGGGGGAACGTCTGACAACCACAATATCGTCCGGCAGTAAATTATAGACCGACTGACCGTCGACGGTCAGGACAATATCATCATGCGTGGCCTGCATCCGTACTTTGATTTCCTCCCGCTCGGAAATTACCAGTGCCCGGGAATGCAGTGTATGGGGACAGATGGGGGTAATTACGATTACTTTTAATTTGGGATTGATGATGGGGCCGCCTGAGGACAACGAATAGCCGGTGGAACCTGTCGAAGTGGCAATAATCAGGCCATCGGCGGGATATTCAGCAGTAAGCTCGTTGTCAATAAACAATTTGAGTTTGATCATGCGGGAAAATCCGCCTTTGGCAACAACCACATCATTCAGTGCCGGCGAAATATAAATGGGACTGCCGTCACGGATGACGACGGCATCCAGCATAAGTCTTTCCTCGATATAATAATCGCCGTTTATCAGCCTGTCCAGGGCGGCGCTCAGATCAGGCAGCTCAATTTCGGTCAAAAAGCCCAGGTTGCCCATATTTACTCCGCAAACGGGGATACCGAACGGGGCAATTTCCCGGGCCGTGTTGAGCAGTGTACCGTCACCGCCCAAAGTAATGCCCAAAGTAATATCGTTCCTGGCGCATTCCAGTTTTCCGGCCAGATTGGTGCATTTTAGTTCCAAAGCCGCATCTTCCGGCATAACCACATTTACATTACGTTCTTTAAAGTACTGTACAATCCAGCCCAACACGGTACTGATGCTTTGTTTTTTCGTGTTGGGAAACAGCCCTACAGTTAACACACCCGTGTCCTCCGTCATCCCGTTAAATTGGCATGAGCATCAGCAACTACAGCAGTAATGACTGCCTCGTCCACTGCTGCATCGGCCTGATTATTCGCCAAATACAGTAAATACTCAATATTCCCTTCAGGGCCTTTTACCGGTGAGAAGGTAAGCCCTAAAGGCGTAAAGGCAAGTGAAATCGCCAGGTCTATAACTTTGTTAATAACTTCACGATGAGTGGCCGGATCCCGGACTACGCCTTTTTTGCCGACTTTATCCCGCCCGGCTTCAAATTGCGGTTTGATCAGGGCAATCACCGTTCCCTGCGGGGTAAGCAGGGTTTTGACCACCGGCAGGACCTTATCCAGGGAAATAAAAGCAACGTCTATGGATACAAAATCTAAAGGCTGCACATCGGCCGGTTTAATATTGCGGATATTGGTGCGTTCCATATTGACGACACGCTCGTCGGTTCTCAGTGACCAGGCCAGTTGCCCGTAACCGACATCGATCGCATAAACCTTACTGGCGCCGTTCTTTAAGGCACAATCAGTAAAGCCGCCTGTTGACGCGCCAATATCCGCCATTACCTTGCCTGTCAGGTCAAGGCCGAAAAACTCCAGCGCCTTGGCTAATTTTAATCCGCCCCGGCTGACATAGCCAATACTGTCACCGTGAACGACAATCCTGGCGGTAACGGGCACTACTGTGCCGGCTTTATCAATTTTTTTGCTGTCGACCGTAACCAGACCGGCCATAATATAGGCTTTAGCCCGTTCCCGGCTGGCAACCAGTCCTTTTTCGACCAGTAAAACATCCAGTCTTTCCTTGGTTCGTACTCCTGTCATTTGCCCGCTCCAAACTGACGGATAAAATTTTCAGTACTGACAGCAATTCCTTGGGCATCCAGACCATACTGCTTCAATAAAAGTCCCCGCTGGCCATGTTCGATAAACTTATCCGGTAATCCCAGCCGCAGCACTTTGACCCAATTGAGATGCTGGGAATTTATATATTCGAGTACGGCTGAACCAAAACCACCGGTTAGCACATTGTCTTCCACGGTAACAATGACCCGGCTGTCACGGGCCAGTTGACGGATTAGCAGTCCGTCCAGCGGTTTTATGAATCTGGTATTCACTACGCCGGCTAAAATTCCTTTTTCACTTAACAGGGCGGCGGCCCGCCGGCAAGGTTCCACCATAGTCCCTGCTGCCAGCAGGACAAGATCTTTGCCGGTCGCCAGGGTCTCCGCTTTTTCAAGCTCCAGCCGGCTAAAGTCGGTTTGCAGCTCAACGCCGGTTCCACAGCCGCGCGGATAGCGGATGGCAACCGGGACATTCATTGTTGTGGCGGTATAGAGCATATTTTGCAGCTCATTTTCATCTTTAGGCGCCATGATAACAATATTCGGAATATGCCGCAGGTAGGAGTAATCGAAGACGCCGTGATGGGTGGCCCCGTCTTCGCCGACAATGCCGGCCCTGTCCAGCATGAAAATGACCGGCAGGCTTTGGAGGCAGACATCGTGCAGAATCTGATCATAGGCCCGCTGCATGAATGTGGAGTAGATTACTACCACCGGCCGTTTGCCCTGCGTAGCCATACCGGCGGCCAACGTAATGGCGTGCTGTTCGGCAATACCTACATCAAAAAAGCGTTTAGGGAATTTTGCGGCAAATTTTTTTAAACCTGTCCCTTCCGGCATAGCGGCCGTAATGGCGACAATATCCGGGTTTTGCTCAGCCAGCTTAATGATGGTATCGCCGAATACCTGCGTATAAGAGGGCGGTTCGCCGGCTTTTTTTATTACTTCACCGGTCTCGATACAGAAAGGGCCTACTCCGTGGAACTTGCCGGCATTCTGTTCAGCCGGTACATACCCTTTGCCCTTTTGGGTCAGCAGGTGAACAAGCACCGGACCCTTAACACTCTTAGCCTTAGCGAGCACTTCCAGTATGGAAGGAATATTATGCCCGTCAATTGGGCCAAAATAGGTAAAGCCTAATTCTTCAAATATGACACCCGGCACCAGCAGGTATTTCAGACTGTCTTTTACCCGCTCGGCCGTATTGGCGACACTGTCGCCGATAGCGGGAATACGCCGCAGCAGATACTCAATATCATGTTTGACTTTTGAATACGTAGGCGCTGTCCGCATTTTCGCCAGGTATTCCGACATGGCGCCCACATTTTTGGCAATAGACATTTCATTGTCATTGAGGATTACTGTGAGATTTGTCCCGAGATGGCCGGCATGATTCAGCGCTTCGTAGGCCTGACCGCCTGTTAGCGAGCCATCGCCAATGATGGCCAGCACATTAAATTTAGCGCCGGTCATATCGCGGGCCAGCGCAATTCCCAGGGCTGAAGAAATCGAGGTGCTGGAATGGCCGGCGCCAAACGCGTCATGTTCGCTTTCGGTGCGTTTGGGAAAGCCGCAGATACCGCCGGCAGTGCGCAGCGTGGCGAATTTTTCGCGGCGGCCGGTAATAATTTTATGTACATAAGCCTGATGGCCGACATCCCAGATAAATTTATCTCTGGGGCTGTCGAACATTTTATGAAGTGCCAGCGTCAGTTCTACCACCCCTAAATTGGGAGCCAGGTGTCCGCCGTTGGCGGCTACTGTATGTATCAGAAGCTCGCGGATTTCCCCGGCGAGCTTTTCTAATTGGCTGAAAGAGAGAGTTTTAAGATCTTGTGGACTATGAATATCTTCAAGCAGATTGCTCAAATCGGTTCCCCGCTTTCCCTTACTAACATCAGGTGTATTTCCTGATGACAACAAATAGTAACATGTCTTTTTTAACCAAAAACATTATAGCATATCTACCGCATAACATTCATCTATAAAATACATAAAAGGCGTAGGCCACAAGGATGCCATGCATAGCACCGCCCAACACTTCCAGCGGTGTATGCCCCAGCAGTTCTTTGAGACGGGTATCGCGTACTTTATGTTCCACCCGCATTTCCCGCACCAGCTTGTTGATCACTTTGGCCTGTTTGCCGGCCGCCCGGCGTACGCCGGCGGCATCGTACATAACAATGCCGGCTAAGACCACCGCAACGGCAAACAGGTCGGAGGCCAGTCCCTCGCGCAGGGCCACGCCGGCCGCCAGACTGACCACCAAGGCGGTGTGGGAACTAGGCATGCCGCCGGCGCCCACCAGCCGTTCCGCATTGAAGGCTCCATGGCGCCAGTAGGCGGTAATCGTTTTAAGTACTTGGGCCGTAAACCAGGCGGTTATTACTGTCAATAGGATAACATTTTTGCCTAACCCAGCCAGAAAATCGGCCATCAGCCACACCTCAGGTTTCTCGATTAATTAAGTGTATTACCAGTTCGCGCAGTATTTGGGCTTCGGTACCGAAGGCCGCCAGACTGTTTATTGCCTGATCGACCGCCTGCTGAGCCAACTGCCCGGCGCCTGGCAAGGTATGTAAGGTTACATAAGTTACTTTATGATTGCGGATGTCGCTGCCCACCGGTTTGCCGATTTTTTCCTGCGTACCCACTACATCCAGAATATCATCGGTAATCTGGAAGGCCAAACCGAATTGCTCGGCATATTGCGTTAAAGCGGACACCTGCGTACTGCTGCCGCCGGCCAGCAGTGCACCGGCCCGTAACGCCGCTTTAAACAACGCCCCGGTTTTAGCCTGATGCATATATTCGAGGGTTTGGGCATCAAGGGCTTGTCCTTCGGCAACAAGGTCGACAGCCTGGCCGCCGACCATGCCGGCGGCACCGGCCGCTGCAGCAATTTCAGCGACTACCGTTACTAAGACGGCCGGAGCAACCTTATTCTGGGACAGCATGCTGCCAAAAGCGGCCGTTAACAGTCCGTCCCCGGCCAGTATGGCCATGCCATCCCCGTATACTTTATGATTGGTCAGTTTGCCGCGGCGGTAATCATCATTATCCATGGCCGGCAAATCATCATGAATAAGCGAATAGGTATGAATCATCTCCAGGCCGCAGGCTACCGGCAAATAAGCGGACCCGTCACCGCCAACGGCATCGGCCGCCGCCATCAGCATAATCGGACGCAGTCTTTTACCGCCGGCAAACAGACTGTACCGCATGGCTTCATAAATGATGGGCGGATAGGCTTTCTCCGGGATAAACTGCGACAAGGCGGCATCAATCTGACGGATTTTATCCTGGCAATACACACTTAACGAACTTTTTGTCATTTAGTTTTCCTCCACCGGTTTGAGCGGTTGTTCAACAAGCCGGCCCTGCTCCTGCTGCAGAATTTTGTCAACCTGAGCTTCCGCAGCGTTCAGGCGCTCAAAACACAGTTTGGCATGGGTTATGCCCTGACTGAATTTGTCCAGTGCTTCTTCCAGCGGCAAATCACCTGATTCCAACTCTTTAACAATTACTTCTAATTTTCCAAGAGCTTCTTCAAAACATACATTATTTTGTTTGGTTCCTGCTCTGCTAGCCATTTTTATCCTCCCTGATTCTGACGACTTCAGCATCAAGCCGTCCCTGC
>JAEZQV010000279.1 GCA_023441125.1 Bacillota bacterium | reverse complement strand
GCCTGTGTCACTTGTGCCGGCGTCAGCATTTTTCCTGTAACAAATGACGGTAATCTCGGCTATGACGTATATAGTAGAGCTCCCCGGCATTATCTGGCGCAACTTGCGGACCGCATCCATTTTTATGGGGCCAAAGCGTCGATGGAACTGGGTGTTGGCGGTGTGGCCGGCAGTGTACACGCAGTCAGCGATGGTGTTCTCCTGATCGATGGGCAACTGGGCAAAGAAATGTCAGCAGCAGAAATCGAACGTACGGCAGATGGCTATGCATATGCCGCCGCTGCTTTGCAAGAGGCCGGTTTTGATATGGTCTTGTTGCATTTTGGGCATGCCCTTCAAGTCGGTCAATTTCTTTCGCCTTTAAGCAACAAGCGAACCGATGAATTCGGTGGCAGTCTGGAAAACCGGGCGCGGTTTCCCAGCATGATTATCGATCGTATTCGCGAAAAGGTCGGAAAAGATCTGCTTATTGAGGTTCGTATCAGTGGAACTGAATTTGAGCCGGGCGGAATTGTTATTGACGAGGCTATTGAATTTATCAGGATGATACAGGATAAAATTGATCTTATTCACGTTTCCGCCGGTATGCATATCCCTAAATGGATGACAGTAACGCATCCCTGCGGCTTTTTGCCGCCGATGCCGAACGTCTTTCTGGCTGAGGCAGTAAAAAAAGCGAATGTAAGAATTCCTGTCGTGACCATCGGGGGTATTCAGGAACTTAGCGGAGCTGAGAAAATAATTGCCGGCGGAAGAGCTGATATCGTCAGCATTGCGCGGGGATTTATTGCCGATCCTGATTTAGGGGAAAAAGCCTATAACGGCCGGGGCGACGATATAATCCCCTGTATTAAGTGTATGCGCTGTCATGATAGTGCCGTATATGAAAATCGTTATGTTTGTTCTGTTAACCCGGTAATTGGTTTTGAACATTTTCTGCCGGCCTTGGTCCAACCTGCTGCCGTCCGGAAAAAAGTGCTGGTTATTGGCGGTGGCCCTGCCGGTATGAAGGCGGCGCTGATTGCGGCGGAACGCGGCCATGACGTTACCCTGCTTGAAAAAAGTGAGTCACTTGGCGGTGCCATAAAATTTGCAGGCTACGTAGCTTTCAAATACGATCTGAATCGGTTTACAGAGTATCTTGTTCATCAGGTGTCAAAATCTAATATTCGTGTGCAGCTAAATACTGAGGCAACACCAAAACTTGTGATGGCAGAAAATGCCGACGTTATTATTGCGGCCGTTGGTGCCACACCGATCATACCACCGATTCCCGGCATTGGCGGCTCAAATGTGCTGATGGCTTTACAAACCTATGGGCAGGAAGCGCAGCTGGGTCCGAAAATTGTAATTGTCGGTGGTGGACAGGTTGGCTGTGAAACTGCGTTACATCTGGCAAGAATGGGTAAAACGGTAACTGTTGTAGAAATGAAGCCGGAAATTGCTCCTGACGCTTCCCGAACACACCGGACAGAGTTGTTGCTGGAACTGGATAAGGATAAAAATATTAGTTATCTTACTTCCGCTTGCTGCACGTCTATTATGGAAACTGGCATTGCCTATCAGGATCAAGCCGGCGACGGACAGCGGGTTGACGCCGATAGTGTAATTATTGCCGTTGGTTTACGCGCTATGGACCAGCAAGCAGAGTCTTTCCGGGCAGTAGCAGACCGGTTTGTTGCTGTCGGTGACTGTGTGCGGCCAGCGACAGTAGAACACGCAATAGCCAGCGCTTTTTCGGCAGCAATGCAAATCTAAACGAAAAATAGGCAGAACGCGGATGGACCCGTCATAGCGGTATTGGCCGATATGACGGGTCCTCTTTGCTCTTATAAACCCTGCCTGTTCTAAATTTGTAATTCTTATTTTGCATAAGAGGCCACCGGATACAATATTTCCATTGTAAATTAATTTGTAATACTATGAACTTAGTCAATATTTTAAAAATAGAGAAAAAAGGAGGAACTGTTGTAAAAGGATTGGTTCGGTTATTGTGGTGCTGACAGAGGGGTTCTGATAATAAAGAGGTGTTCATAGGTGAATAAGCTTGATGCGGTGGTTGCTTCTGCGGAAATTATTCAAATTGCCTGTCCTTTGGATTGCAGCGTGCTGGTTATTGACCGAAATGGAATTGTATTGGCTTCGCTACCGGCCGACTTTCATTTAAAAAACCCGGTCATACCCTCATTCAGGATAGGCGACAAGCTTCCGGCGGACGCAGTAACGTATGACTGTATAAGAGAGAAGAAGCCGCTTACGATCATTGTTCCCAAAGAGGTTTTCGGGTTCCGCTGGAAAACGCATAACTGTCCGATATTTGACGAAGACGGTCAGGTTGCCGGCGTGCTGGTTATTGCCGTAAGTCTGGACAGCCAGGATACCCTTAACAGTGCTGCCCAAGCCATCGCAGCTACGACGGAAGAAATGGCTGCCAGTACCCAGGAGTTGGGAGCTAATGCCGTTCATCTTGCTAAAGAGTTAGATAAAGCAAGGAACGGCAGCGAGAATGTCCTGGCGAGAATCAACAGAACCGATGATATCCTGAAATTTGTCAGTGATGTCGCCGCCAATTCGAATTTGCTCGGCCTGAATGCCGCCATTGAAGCGGCCCGGGCAGGGGAAAAAGGGAGGGGATTTGCCGTTGTCGCCGATGAAATACGCAAAATGGCAGCGAACAGCGCTCAAGCGGTGCGGGAAATAAAGCAGATTCTCTTGGCTATCCATGAAGAAACTGTGGCAGTAGTAAAAACAATTCAGAACACGTCAACGATTAGTGAAAGACAGGCTGCAGCCATGCAGGAAATTTCTTCGACGATGGAGTCACTGGCCTCTACCTCCGGTGAACTTGAGGAACTGGCTAAAACAATGTAAGTGGCAAGTACAAAGCTAGTAACCCGGAGAGATTTGCGAGGCTAAATTTAGGGTCTGAAAAGTTGAGATCCTACGGTACCCGGTAGTCTATAAACTGAATTTGCAGGAGGAAATGTTGTGGAAAAGACAGTTAATTATCCGCGTTTTCGATGGTTTGTTGTCGCAACTTATGTGCTCGTAACCGTTGCGTCTGCGTTTGCGCTGATTTCCATTGCCCCACTTCAGGTTGAGGTTGCCCGCACGATTGGGCTGGACATGGGAATAACGGTAGGCATTGTCATGGGAACCTTTAATCTGCTGGTTGCTTTGGGGGCAATTACCGGCGGGGCAATTATCGACCGGTTTGGTCTTGTCCGCGTGTGGTTTGGCTGTTTAGGGCTCCTGATCCTGGGAGCCGTGTTAACACCGCTTATCGGCGATACCCCAAAAGGCATAACCTTTGTAAGAATTATTCAGGGGGCAGGTACCGGGCCGATTATGGGCTGTGTGCCGGCACTGGCTGCCCAATGGTTTCCTGCCAAGGAACGGGGCATAGTAGCCGGCTTGCAGGGCTTGGCAATGGGCATTGGTGTAACTGTCGGCATTGTCCTTGGACCTATGCTTGCGCACCTGACTGGCAGCTGGCAGACCGGTTTATTCTGGGAAGGAGTTTTTAGTAGCGTTATTGCCTTTATTCTGGTTGTAATAGTAGCCTTAGGACCCAAGCCGCCTGTTACTCATAGTGTTGGCAAGGAAGAGAACCTGAGTGAGATAACCGCTGAAGTTAAGCTGGCGCTGGCGCAGCCCACGACCTGGATCGCGGTGATTTGTAACTTTGGCCTTACCTGGATATTCCAGGCCTTTAACGATCTGACGCCGGTTTATTTGTCGGTCGACCCGCCGGTTGGCCTGGGTAAGGGGGCTATCGGCTCCGGCCAAATGTTTTCCCTGGTCTCATTTATTTTCATGATCGGTGCGGTAAGCGGTGGCTTTATAACCGAAAAGCTGTTTAAAGGCAGGGAAAAACCGGTAATTATGATGGGATACATTGTGTCATGTGCAGCGGCGTACAGTTTGCGTGTTGCCGGAATTGTAGCCAATGATACCAGCTTACTGATCGCGTTAGTACTCTTTGGTTTTTTCTCATCGCTGATTCAACCGCAGGTTATGGCGTTCATTTCCAAGCACTACCCTGAGCATATTACCGGCAAAGTGGGCGGCATTGTCTATGGAATCAGCGTTTTTGGCGGTGTGGCCGGGGTTGCGACCGGGGCGGCGGCATTGCATGCCACAGGCCAATATATCGTATCGATCACTATTGTTGCCGGGGTCTGTGTTGTGGGCGCCATTGCCACCAGCTTTTTGAGTCCGCCGCAAGTATATTCTCAGGTTAATAATGAACAGTCTGCCTTCGGCGAAATTCAGAGATGACTGCTTTATAATTACCATTTTAAAAAGGAGATTGGAACATGGAAGCTAGTGCAAGGGTATTAAAATTGCGGGAGAAGATGCTTTCAATGCCCGAAGTGTGCATTGAACGAGGTTTACTGCTGACTGAATCCTATAAGCAGACGGAAAGCCAGCCGCACATACTGCGAAGAGCCATGGCGGTGGCCAAGATTTTACAGGAAATGAGTATTTATATTGATGAGGGAGAGCTTATTGTCGGCCGGGGGTCCAGTAAGCAGCGCGGCGGGGTGATGACGCCGGAGCTTAACGCCAGCTGGTATCTGGCAGAAATGGAAGAACTTTCGACGAGAAGTGTCGATAAATTTGCTCCCATTCAAGAGGAAGACAAAGCGAAAATGCGTGAATTTATGCCCTACTGGCAAGATAAATCACTGCTAGATATGTGGACGGCGCGGATACCGCCGAGCATCCTGAAATTAAACAACCTGGTGCAGGGGGGCGGCGCCTTCTGCGGCAACAACCAGTATTTCGGCCACTCCAGTGCTGATTATAACGTAATTATTACGAAAGGGATAAAAGGCCTCCAGCAGCAGATCCAGGACGAAATGGCCACGCTAAATTTTGCTGATGTGGCAGACTTTGAAAAATATCAGTTCTTAACAGCGGTTAATATTACGCTGGAGGCGACAGTTGGTTTTGCCAAACGCTATGCCGACCTTGCCGCCGAAATGGCGGCAAGAGAGCACGACAGTCAGAAAAAAGCAGAGCTGGAGAAGATTGCGGCAACTTGTAAGCGGGTTCCTTATCAGCCGGCGGAAACGTTTTATGAGGCGCTGCAGTCGATGTGGTTTGCTTATCTGGTAATTATGATTGAAGGCATAGGGCCGGGAAATGGCTTTGGCAGAGTTGACCAGTATTTGTATCCTTTCTACAAAAAAGATATAGTCGCAGGCAGAATTACTGATGCGGAAGTCATTGAACTAATCGAACTGCTCTATATCAAATGTAACGGCATGATTATTATTTATCCTTCCCAAGCGGTACGGTTTTTTGCCGGTTTATCAGCCGGGGTAAATTTCATTTTAGGTGGAATAACGGAGCAGGGTAAGAATGCTGTTAATGAGCTTTCCTATCTTTTTCTTGAAGCTGAAAAAGACATCGCGCTAAATTCTGAGGATATTATCGTGAGGATTCACAAAAAGACGCCGGATGCATTTGTGATTAAAGCCTGTGAGGTGGCTTATAAACTCAGCGGGAAAATCAAATTCCTGAGCGATGAGACGACCATCCAGCAGCTTATGCGGGACGGAAAACCGCTGGAATTAGCCAGAAATTACGGGGTAACCGGCTGCAACAGCCCGACCGTACCCGGGCATTCCCTGGATATTCCCGGCGGAATGGTAAATATGCCGTTCTTGCTGGAGTTAGCACTGAATAACGGTGTTTCCCGAATGACAGGACAACAAATCGGCCCGCAGACAGGAGATCCTAGAAAATTCAACTCGTTTGCAGAGGTTTGGCAGGCTTTTGCCAAGCAGGTAGAAGCATTAATGCCGGCCGCCCTGCTGTTTAGAAATGTGGATAAGCAGTTGTTCGGTGAGTATTTGCCGATTGTTTTCGAATCCTCGCTGTACGAGTCATGCATCAAAAAAGGGCTGGATGTGTTTAACGGCGGCACGGCGCCGTATATCAGCTATGCGGTTTCGCTGGCAGGTACACCCAATGTGGGCGATTCGTTGGCGGCCATTAAAAAAGCCGTCTTTGAAGATAAAAAAATCACTATGGAACAATTGATCAACGCATTGGATAAAAACTTTGCCGGAGAAGAGCAAATTCTGCAGATATTGGCCGCTGTTCCGAAATTCGGCAACGATGATGAGTATGTGGATTCGTTTGTCAATGACGTAATTGCGCTTGGCAGCCGCGAAGTGGGTAAGGTCAAGGGATTTAGGGGAGCCGTCTCCAACTGTGCGGCCGGCACGGTTACGGCTAATATCCCGCTGGGATTTGTTGTCGGCGCTTTGCCGGACGGGAGGAAGGCGGGAACTCCCATTGCCGAGGGCGGCATATCGCCGCATCAAGGCCGCAATGTGTGCGGGCCTACCGCGACACTAATGTCGGTAGCGAAACTGGACCACACCAAAATTACCAACGGTTCTGTTCTTAACATGCGATTTAGTCCGGACGCCTTTAAAGATACTGGCAAAATCAAAAAATTTGCCAGCCTGATCAGAACCTTCTGTGAGACCGGCGGGTATCTTGTACAGTTTAATATTGTAAGTACCGATACGCTGAAGAAAGCGCAAAAGGAGCCGGAAAAGTATAAAGATTTACTGGTGCGGGTGGCAACCTACAGTGCGTATTTTGTTGAGCTCAGTACCGAACTCCAGAACGACATTATTGACAGAATGGAATTCCAGGAGTGTTAGAAAGGAACAGTATGGCGATTAAAGGGTCGGTATTTCATATTATTCATGGATCTTTTGTTGATGGCTACGGAATACGGACAACCGTATTTTTAAAAGGCTGCCCGCTAAAATGCATTTGGTGCTGTAATCCCGAGGGGCAGGCCTTTCAGCAAGAATTAAAAGTTATTGCCGCCGATTGTAACGGGTGCGGAAACTGTGTTTCTGCCTGCCCTCAGGGGGCCATTCTCATGGAAAATCAGCCAGGCGGCATTTTGCTTACCGTAGACCGGAAGCTCTGCAACCATTGCGGCCGGTGCATAGATGTGTGCTATACCAACGCATTAAGCTTTTTTGGCAAAGAGTATACCGTGGAGGAACTGTTTAACATCATCCAAAAGGATGCGATTTTTTACCGTTCCTCTGACGGTGGGGTAACCATTGGCGGCGGTGAAGCGACCTGGCAGCCTGAATTCACGCTGGCGCTAATCCGGAAATGCAAAGAAAACTATATTCACACCGCTATTGATACCTGCGGCTATGTCACCAGTACGGAAGGGCGCCAGGCTTTGGCTGAAGCCGACTTGATCCTGTTCGATCTGAAAGGAATGGATTCGCAGGACCACCTTAAAAACACCGGCGTTCCCAATGAAATTATTTTAGAAAACCTAAAAAATCTGAACGCCCTGGGGAAAGAGATCATAATCCGGGTGCCTGTTATCCCGGGATATACCGATTCGCAGCAAAACCTTACAGCAACTGCGGCCTTTCTGGCAACGCTGCCAGCGGTGGTAAGAGTGGATATACTGCCTGTACATCAATTTGGCAAAGTGAAGTATGCCCAGATCGGCATGGAATACAAATTAGGTGATGTGCAACTGATTTCGCCGGAACGGCAGGAACAAATTAAAGCTTTGTTTGCAAGTTATGGCTTGACTGCGCAAATTGGCGGGTAATATTCGCTGCTATAAAAGGCTCTGTCAGCGGAGCTTTATATGCCGGGCTGCGAGGTATAACCAAATGGTAATAGCTTGATGACATCGGGATATTTTACAGGCAAAGACCGGTTTGCTACCATGAAACCAGGAGCTGAAATGCAGAGAATAGGAAATGGTACGAGCTGATTAAGTAGAAAAAACAGTTGCTGTATAGCTGCAAACAACTGGATTAATTGGGAGGAAGCAATGAAGAAGATTGAGTTAAAGAATGTTACACCGTACGCAGCTCCGAAGCATTTTAATATGGTTGGACTGAAACTGCACGAGAAAGAAAGTGCCGGCGAATCAAAGTACTGGCTGGGGATGTCCCATTTTCTCCCCGGTGGCGGTGCGGAATATGCGGAAGTGCCTATGGAATTAGTTTATTTCGTACTGGAAGGCGAAATCACAGTCAAAACAAAGAGTGACAAATTTGTCCTGCGAAAATGGGATTCCATCCATATCCTGCCTGGTGACGGCCGAGAAGTCATTAATGAAACCAACTTACCGGCGACAATGCTTGTCATCATGTAGTACAGACAGCCAGTCGCTACTTACATACCCAAAGGAGGTCGCTTTTCATGAAAGATATTTTTTCGTTACAAGAGAAAAATGCCATAGTCATTGGCGGTGCCGGCGGCATTGGTCAGGCAATTGCCAAGGCCTTGGCTTTCTATGGTGCCAATGTAGGGATTGCCAGCAGAAAACTTGAGAATCTGGCCAAGGCAGCGCAAGAAATCCAGAGCGAAATTGGCAAAGAGGTAAAAATATTTCAGGTAGACTCTGCCAATGAAGACAGTATTAAAGCCCTTGCCGACAAAGTGGTTGCCGAAATGGGCAGAGTTGACATCCTGGTGAACTCCCAGGGAATTAATATCAAGCAAAACGCTCTGGAATTTCCGATGGACCAGTGGGATGCCTTATTTAATGTAAATGTAAAAGGCGTAATGATGTGCTGCAAAGCGTTTGCCCAAATTATGTCCCAGCAAAACTACGGCAAAATTATTAATGTATCTTCCGTACGGGGGGCTAGAGCCTGCGGGGGCGGAAACAGTGCCTACAATTCGAGTAAAGGCGCTGTGGATATGATGACCAGGACGCTGGCGGTTGAGCTTGCTCCCTTTCATATTACCGTAAATGCGGTGGGGCCTACGGTTACCGAAACCCCCATGATGGCAAAGCTGCTGGCAGACAATCCTGCTTTGCAGCAACGCCTTACCGGTGCGCATCCATTAGGCAGACTCAGCGTACCGGAAGATATGATGGGGGCGGCGGTCTTTCTGGCGTCAGATGCATCAAACTATGTGACAGGCCAGGTTATTTACCCCGATGGCGGCCTTACGGCCATCGGTTAGAAATGAGCTATAATATGCCCGCCATTGCTGAGCTGTGCAGTCAAAGCGGCAGCGGCGTTGCGGTCAATATATTATAGATGTAAAAAAATAACAAACACAGTTGTTAAAACTAGGGAGGAAATTTACTATGGGAAAAATGAAACTGGTTGATTTATCACATCCCTTTGGGGAAAACACCCCGGTGTGGCCAGCCGGTGAAGATTATCACAGCAAAAGAGTTCAGTATTTTGCCAAACATGATCGCCTGACCCAACTGTTTTATGGAATGCATATGCATATCGGTACCCATACCGATGCTCCGGCCCATGTTGTGCAGGAATCGCCGTTTATGCATGAAATGCCGTTGGAGAAATATCACGGAACTGCCGTTATCGTTGACATTCCCAAGGGAAAATGGGGCATAATTACCCCGGAAGATTTGGAAAAGGCCACCCCAAAAATCGAAAAAGGCGATATTGTTATTGTTCATACCGGCAGTCATCGTTATTGGGGCGATAATGACAAATATTTCGCTCATGGACCTGGCTTAAACAAAGCGGCGGCTGAATGGCTGGTAAAAAGGGAAATTAAGGCTTTCGGCATTGACTGCCAGGCTTTGGATCATCCGTGCGCAACCTATATGATTGCCCATGGTGTGGGACCTTTCGTACCGCGTCTGATTGAAGACTATCGCCAAGAACTGGGACGAAACCCTAAAGAGGATCATCCGGAATGGGAACCGGTGCATTATACACTGCTTTCTAACGGCATTCCCGGCTTTGAAAATGTCGGCGGTGATATTGAAATGGTGGTGGGCAAACGCTGTGTAATTTCCGCTTTTCCGACCAAATGGTATATGGGTGATGGTTCCTGGGTAAGAATTGTCGCTTTTATTGATGAAGATGAAATCAATAAAGATGTGAAGCCGAGAGAGTATAAATACGGCATCTATTAAAACTTGTTTCCCATTATGGTGTAAATAACTGGAAGCCTGCAAGGCTTCCAGTTATTTAACAAATACCGAATAAGACTTAGAAATGGAGAATTGGCAATGAAGGCTAGCGATATAAAAAAGATTGCCTGCATCGGCGCGGGGGTTATCGGCTCAGGCTGGGCAACCAATTTTGCTGTCCGTGGTTACCCGGTAGTAATTTATGATATCATGCAGGCCCAGTTGGCGGCAGCTAAGGATACTGTAAAAGACAATGTGGATTTTCTTGTTAGGAAAGAAGTGATATCCCCGGCAGGCGCAGAAGCGGCCATGGCCCTGGTAACCTACACACTGGATATAGAAGAAGCTGTAAAAGATGTGCAATTTATTCAGGAATCAGGTCCGGAAAAATATGACATAAAACAAAAGGTATTAGCCGAGGTTGAAAAGTATGCTCAGCCGGATGCCATTATTGCCAGCAGTACATCCGGGCTATTGATTACCGAGATTGCGAAACACGCTAACCATCCGGAAAGATGCATTGGCGGCCATCCCTACAATCCGCCTCACCTGATTCCTTTAGTTGAAATAACTAAAGGTGAGCAGTCAAGTATGGCAACACTGAGCTGCGTTAAAGAGTTTTATTCGTTATTAGGTAAAGAGCCTGTCATTTTGAATAAGGAAACCCTCGGGTTTATTGCCAACCGTCTGCAAATGGCAATTTCCAGGGAAATTATGGATCTGGTTATGCGCGGTGTTTGTACAATCGAAGATGTCGACAAAGCCATGCTGTATGGACCAGGGCTACGGTTTGCCATCATGGGGCCGATTTTGGCGCTGCATCTTGGCGGTGGTCCGCAAGGCGCAAAAGGTATGCTGACCAAAATGCGGGAGCCGGGCATGATGTGGCTGAAAGATATGGCCTCAGGAACAGAAATTCCAGAAGAATGGGCTGATATCGCCCATGAAGGCGTACTGCGTGAACTGGAAAATCGTCCGGCAGGGTTCGGAAAAACCGATAAAGACCTGATAAAATTCCGGGACGATATGCTGATTGAGCTGTTGAAGCTCCATAAAAAACTATAGTTACATTACAGCGAGGAGAGGGAGAAAACCATGGGCAAGTTATCTGGACAAACCGCGCTAATTACAGGCGCGGCCAGAGGTTTGGGCAGAACCTATGCCCTGCATCTGGCAAAGCTGGGAGCCAACATCGGCGTTATTGATATTAGCTTGCGATCTTTCCAGGAGTTTCAGGCCGAAGCAGACCAGCTGACGGCAGCTACGGTCGTGGAGGAAATTCAGGCGCTGGGGGTAAAGGCGGTTGGCGCTGAGGCCGACATTGCCAATCGGGAACAAGTATTTGCCGCAGTGAAAAAAATCAGCGGCGAACTCGGTGAGGTGTCCATTCTGATTTGCAATGCCGGGGGCGGCCTGGGCCCGTTGACAGAAGGCAAGGCATCGCAAATGGATTTGGATATTTATCAGCAAGTAGTAGCGAGAAATATGCACGGTACAGTGTACACGGTTACTGCCGTAGCGCCAATGATGAAAAAGAATCAGGCCGGAAAAATTGTAACCGTTGCCTCCGTAGGCGGGCAAATGGCCAGCTTTGACGGAACGTATGCGCACTATTCAATGTCCAAGGCGGCCATTATTCATTATACCAGGCTGCTTGCCCATGAACTTGGCTCTTATGGCATTAATGTAAACTGCATTGCCCCGGGGTATATCGGCACCGCCAGATTAAAAAAAGGGTTTGCAGCAACCGGTGAGGATAAATTTTTACGCAATGTTTCCCTGCAACGGTTCGGCACTCCGGAAGACTGCGCATATGGCATCGAATTTTTAACAACTAACATGTCGGATTATGTAACAGGCCATGTGCTGGAAGTAAACGGCGGTACGAATAATAAAGTGTATATCAAATAGTAAGGTGGCCGATGCAGTATGGGAGATAAGGTCAATACGGTTACCGGGCCTGTTGATGCTGGCCAATTAGGCAAGACCCTGATGCATGAGCATTTTGTCTTCGGTTATCCAGGGTTTGCGGGCGATTTGACTTTGGGACGGTTTGACAGAGACCGGGCCCTTGCAATCGGGATAGCTGCCGCCGGGCGGGCTAAAGCCCACGGGGTACAAACAATTGTTGACGCCACACCGAATGATGCCGGCCGGCAGCCGGAACTCTTAAAGGAAATTTCGCTGCAATCCGGTGTGAACATAGTGTGTGCGACAGGCTACTAC
>JAEZQV010000246.1 GCA_023441125.1 Bacillota bacterium | reverse complement strand
TTCGTAGACAAAGCCAATGTCTTTGTTGGCAATCCAAGCCTCAACTTCAAGTTTTTCACCTTCGGGTACGATGAGGAGAAGAGGCTGTGCGGCAGTGACAACACCGCCTACTGTGTGTACGGCTAGTTGCTGTACTGTGCCGCTGATGGGGGCGGTAATTTGACTTAATCTATGTTTTTCCTGGGCTTTCTTAAGTTCTTCCTGAATGCTTTTTAACTGGCGCTGATCTTCAACGAGTTTGGTAGCAATATCACGCTCCTGCTCACCAATTATGTTTTGTAAAGTGGCTTTACTTTGCTGGAGAGCGTGGCCGGCTTTGATGATTTCGGTATGCTGGGCGGCCAAGTCTTCTTCGAGGGTAATGCGCCGCTCTTTGTATTCCTGATAGCGAAAGCTGGACTCAGCCCCTTTTTCCAGTAGTTCAAGCATTTTCTGGTCCTTATCTATGGCAATTTCAAGTTGAGCGGTCAGTTTGCGTTTGGTAACCTGCGCAATGTTTAAGGCAGCCTGCGCCTGTTCTACCGCTTGGGTCGCCGCAACTGTTTTGGCTTGATACTCGGCTTGGCGGCTAAGATATAAACTGTATTGAGATTGAATATCCTGGGGGTCTGCCTGATTATCTTCCGGACGAAAGACAGTACCTGTCTGTTCAGCAAGCAGGCGTTTTATTTCCAGCTGATAATAGGCAGTTTCCTTTTGCAACCGGGCCAGGTCGGCGGCCGTAAAAGTGGTATCCAGCTCAATGAGGATATCTCCCACCTGAACTTTACTGCCGTCTTTGACGTGGATAACCTTAACTACGCCTTTGTCTTCGGCCTGAATGGTTTTGGTGTACCCGGTGGGGATCAGCTTGCCGGGAGCCACGGCGACTTCATCCACTGACCCGAAAATTGACCATAGTACGGCGACAGTAAATAGGCTGAGTAATATCCAGGCCAAAGCCCGGCCGATGGGAGAAGGCGGCGTTTCGATGATTTCTAATGCGCCAGGGAGGAATTCGAGTTCGGCGGTAGTAAGTCGATCCGCTATAGTCTGCTGTCCATCCTTTGTTGGTTTCAACCACTCTTGCCACAGTCTTTTTAGGCGCATATATTGGTTCCTTTCTGCTGGTGATACAGGTCAAAGTACGCGCCTTTGCCGGCAAGCAACTGTTGATGAGTCCCTTGTTCGATGATGCGGCCTCTATCAATAACAATAATGATGTCCGCCGTTTGAATGGTGGATAGGCGGTGAGCAATGATCAAGACGGTACGGTCTTTGCATATAGCTTGCAGGTTATCTTGAATTATGCGTTCTGACTGATAATCTAAAGCACTGGTGGCCTCGTCAAAGATGAGCAGGCGTGGATTCGTGAGCAAGGCCCGGGCTATAGCAATGCGTTGTCGCTGCCCGCCGGACAGGGCGGCGCCACGTTCCCCCACAACCGTGTCATAGGTTTCGGGCAATTCAAGAATGAATTCGTGGGCGCCGGCGAGCTTGGCGGCATGAATAATCCGTTCCATCGGGGCTCCGGGATCGGCGGTTGCAATGTTATCACGGACACTACCATTAAACAAAAAGTTTTCCTGAAGAACAACTCCCACCTGCCGGCGCAACCAGGCCGGCTCTACCTGGGCCAGGTCCACGCCGTCAATAAGTACCCGCCCTGCTTCCGGAATATAGAGCCGCTGAATAAGTTTGGTCAGCGTACTCTTGCCTGAGCCTGACCGGCCAACGATTCCAACAGTGGTCCCCGGGGCAATATCTAAGCAGATTTTATCCAATATAACCGAACCGTCCAGCCGGTAACGAAAGGTTACATGATCTAGGACAACCTGGCCTTTTACGACTGGCAGCCGGGTACGATTGGGGTTGTAGGCTGGTTCAGCCGGAGCGTTTAAAACATCGCCCAGGCGTTCGACCGACAACCGTACTTGCTGAAAATCCTGCCACAGATTAACCAGCCGCAATACGGGGTCACTGACACGGCCGGCCAGCATTTGAAAGGCGATGAGTTGTCCGACTGTTAGATTTCCTTCCATTACCAGATGAGCACCAAACCACAAGATAGCAAGATTGGCAGTTTTTTGGATAAATTGGCCCAGGTTGCCGGCCACATTGCTCAGTATGGTAGTTTTAAACGAGGCACGCACATAACTTGCCAATAGACCCTCCCATTTTTGAGTCATCTGCGGCTCGATGGCCAGGCTCTTTACGGTTTGGATACCGGTAATGGTTTCGACTAAATAAGATTGATTTTCTGCGCCACAAGTGAATTTATATTGCAGGCGCTGGCGGAAGATGGGCGTTACGCCTACGGACAAAGCAATAAACAACGGTAAGGCAGCCAGGGCTACGATGCTTAAGGTAGTACTGTAATAGAACATGGCCATGATAAAAACCATGGCAAAAAATAAGTCCAGGACAACGGTAAGTGCTGATCCGGTAATAAATTGCCGGATATTTTCCAGTTCCCGCACCCGGGCAACAGTATCTCCTACCCGGCGGATTTCGAAATATTTTAAAGGTAAGGCTAGAAGATGGCGAAATAATTTAGCTCCTAAAATTACATCTACCCGGCTGGTGGTATGAGAAAACAAATATGATCTTAATACACCCATGATGCCTTCAAAGCTATTAATAAAAAATAAGCCTAAGACCAGGATATCCAGGGTAGATACACCCTTATGAATCAGTACTTTATCAATGATAACCTGGGAAAAGATCGGGCTAATTAGCCCAAAGGACTGTATAAAAAATGAAAATAGTATAACTTCAACAAAAAACTTTTTATACTTTACTACTACGGGAATGAACCAGCTTAGATTAAATTGCTGGCTAATATCCGATATGCTGAATTTCCGGCCAAGAAGGATCAGTTCTCCGCCCCAGGCCGCAGCAAATACACTGTGCTCTAAGGCCAATGGTTTCTCTTGAAACGGATCAAAAACAAGAACTTTTTTTTCATCAGCTTTAACAAGAACTACATAGTGGCCATTCTTCAAATGAGCAAGAGCCGGTAAGGGCAAAACGGCAAGTTTTGTAGTTGTCATAAACGTTTGTTTAGCCTTAAGATTTAAATGCTTAGCAATTCGTAGCAAAGTAAGGGTATCGGCCGCCAACGTTTCGGATAAGTTGAAAGCCCGCTTCAATTGTTGTTGGTCGGCAGGCACACCAAGTAACCGGGCAGCCATAACGAGCGAGGTTAAACCACTGTCTTGTAACGGGATATTGGATGATACGGGTTCGGTATCTGTTAATGGCATTAGTACCCCCTATTTTTTTCATGAAATTCCATGAGTTTATATATTTGTTATAATTTTCTTATATTCCTCTCATATATTGTAAAATTATTGTAAATTATGTATTAAAATGGTTTTACAAAGGTTGTAAAACAAAAGACGGTTGGGATAGCTTTAAGGCTATCCCAACCGTCTTTTGTTGCCAGCGTGACTTACTGTCACTTCTTTGGCTTCTCTTCGTCCGCCCATTTAACGGCTGCTTCATAGATGCAGTCATGCAGGTATTGCTCGCTTATTTTCTTCTGGCCGTAGGTCCACTTCCAGCGCTTGTCGTCGGTCAGTTGCAGGGTTCCGGCCGCATCATACAATTTGTTTTCCAGCAGGCTGATGGTTTGCTGGCTGCGGTCGATCTTATAGGTTTTTATGTTATACGGATGCCCCTCACGGTCCTGAACTTTCACTATGGCAACAATACCCGAACGGCCCTCTGCCTTAACAGAAATAATAGAGTTGTACGCGCCAACATCTACAGGCTCATGAGCAAAAACAGGCAGAATCCCGACCAGGGCCACAAATAAAAGCCCTACTAAAATTTTTCTCATAATCGCTGTCCCTCCTATTATATCGTTATTGCCAGTATTCGCCAGATAACAACCAGCTCCTGCCAAGATGCCCGGCAATATTTCCCGACAATGGTGTTGCCACTGCCGCTAAGCAATTGCCAAACGCCGTCCCTGTCCCCCTGTATTGTTCTGCAAGGCTGCCGGCCGCTGTCGCTGCCATGCCCGTGGTCTCCGCCGGGGAAAGCTGCGGAAAAAAACCGGCTGGCAGCAGCCTGCAAGCCGGTTTCTGGCCTAAGCTCTTATTTTAAAATGGTTTGAAGATCGTTTTCCGGCGTAGTAATCGGGTGCAGATTAAATTTCTCCACCAGAATGTTGAGTACATTAGGTGACAGGAAGGCCGGCAGCGACGGGCCAATGTAGATGTTTCTGATACCGAGCGCCAACAGCGTAAGCAGGATGCATACCGCCTTTTGCTCATACCAGGACAGAACCAGCGTAAGCGGCAGCTCATTTACCCCGCATTCGAACGCATCGGCCAGGGCGACAGCCACCTGGATCGCCGAATACGCGTCGTTGCACTGTCCCATATCCATAATGCGCGGCAAACCGCCGATCTCGCCGATCGCAAGGTCATTAAACCGGTACTTGCCGCAGGCCAAGGTTAAGATAACGGTATTCTGCGGCGCCTGTTTGACGAAATCGGTATAGTAGTTGCGGCCCGGTTTGGCCCCGTCACAGCCGCCGACTAAGAAGAAATGCTTGATCGCGCCGGCCTTTACCGCGTCGATGACGGTGCCGGCCACACTCATAACCGTGCCGCGGGCAAAACCGGTCATTACTTCCTTCCCGCCGTTAATGCCGGTAAACTCCCTGTCTTCCGGCCAGCCGCCCAGTTCCAGCGCTTTATCGATAATGGCGGAAAAATCCTTGCGGTGGTTTTCGCCGGGAATATGCCGGACACCCGGGAAACCGACAACGGAAGTGGTAAATAACCGGTCACTGTAGGAGCTCTTCGGCACCATCAGACAGTTGGTGGTAAACAAGACCGGCGCCGGAAGGTTATCGAACTCTTTCTGCTGATTCTGCCAGGCTGTGCCAAAATTGCCTTTCAGGTGCGGATATTTGGCAAGCTCAGGATAGCCATGGGCCGGCAGCATCTCCCCATGGGTATAGACATTAATCCCTTTGCCTTCCGTCTGTTCAAGCAGCTGCTTTAAGTCCAGGAGATCATGGCCGGTAATAACGATGAACGGTCCTTTTTCCACCTTCAAAGTCACTTTGGCGGGTTTGGGCTGGCCGTAGGCGGAAGTGTTGGCTTCGTCCAGCAGCGCCATACAGGCCAGATTGGTCTTGCCAAACTCCATTAAAAGGCCAAGCCATTCTTCCGCCGTATGTTCCTGGCCCAGCGCCTCTAACCCTTTATAAAACCAGGCGGTCACTTCCGGGTTTTCTTTGCCTAAAACCGCAGCATGTTCGGCGTAGGCGGCCATACCGCGCATTCCCAATAGCAGCGTGGAGCGGAGCGATACGATATCGGTGTCGCCGGTCCATAACTCACCCGGCGCAAAATCTGCCGCAGCTGCGTTCAGTTTGTTCTTCTCCGTATGGATTTGGTCAATTAAGGCCTGTACCCGCTCCTTGTCAAAACAAACATTGGTGACCGTGGTAAACAGCCCCTGGCGCACCAGTTCATCCGCTTTTTTGCCGGCGCTTCGGCCCTTCGCCGCTCTGGCCAGGCCGATTAACGCACAGGTAAGCGCATCGTGACTGTTGGCTACCTCCGGCTGCTTGCCACAGACGCCTATTTTTGTACAGCCTTTGCCACCTGCGGTTTGCTCGCATTGAAAACAAAACATGGCCATGCAATCCCCTCCCCATTTCTTACAGAATTAGAATCCGGGTAAAATTGCGTACCCGCCTGCTTAAACTCAGTCCTAATTTGATTATAAGCAATAATTCTGACAGAAGACTGACATATTTCTTACATCTTTCTAACCGGCGACAAGTAAACCCGCCTAAGCGGATGCTGTAAGCGGGTCTTGACTGCCGGTTTACTTACATTAGGACCGGTTTAGTGAATGGCCTTGTCTTTTGGTACCTGTTAGAATTCAATAACCGTCCCAACAGCGGCATGGATAAATTTAGGGCCGAAACAGTCTTGCAAGGCCGCCATCATGGCAAAGCCGGTGCAATGGTTGGCCGCGACAAAATCCGGCGAATATTGTGCCAGCGTTGCCAGCGTGGTTGCCTGCTGGGCAGGTAAAACCGGGCCTAAATGGGTGCCGCCAATCCAGCCGGCCAGCCGGGTCTGCCCGGTTATTGCCAGGCCTTGCTGCACCGTGTTGACTAATCCGGAATGGCTGCAGCCGCTGATAACCACCAGGCCTTTGTCACTTGCATAGTACAGAGCGGTATCATCAGGAATACTGTCCTGACAGTAACAGCCGGCTTCATCACAAACAACCAGCTTGTCATCGCCCTGTTCGAAGGCTGTTGTCCGGGGCATACTGCCGCTAAACCAAAGCCGGGGAACTATTTCAAACGGTTTATCGGTTAAATGCCAGTCGGCTCCCAGGCAAGTACCGTCTTCTTTCTCGAAAGGAATGCCTACATACTTGTGCTCGCTGCCGGAAACTGAATACCGTTTGCCAAAAATCAGACGATGGCCATAGACCGGTATCGGCTTACACCGGTGCCGGAGAAGGTGCGGCAAACCGCCGGTATGGTCGTAATGCCCGTGACTGATTGCAATGGCATCCAGTTGCAGCGGATGCAGCCCGAGCAGGCTCAGATTATGGACGACGGCGGCTGACTGACCCGCATCCAGCAGCAGTTTATATACGTCTAATTCCAGCAGCAGGGATAGACCATGCTCCCCCTGAAACGGCTTTGGGGCGCTGATGGGGACTGAATTATCGACAACTACCGTTACTTTCATCTTGATAACCTCCTGTGTATACTTTCAGCCGACTCTATGACCGGCCCTTGCGCTTCCGCCATAGCCAGAGCACCAAACGGCGGAAAGTGGAGCCTTTCCGCGGATACATGCGAACAGGCTTGGCCTGGGCCAGCATTTTACCTGTATCCACGGCTAAGGAAGCGCTTTTTCTGGCTATAAGGATTTGACTTGGATACACACTGTTGTGACCAACGAAAACATAACTGACAACACAACTGATTGCCGCATAGGGAGCAATCTGTGAACCAAATAGTTCAACAGCCATAATGGCGGCGGAAAGGGGCGTGTTGGCTGCTGCCGACAAAGTCGCGACTAGACCGATGGCTGAATAAACGGCCAGATTGGCCGGAGCAACGATCATGCCGAACAGATTTCCAACCGAAGTGCCAATAAAAAATATCGGCGTTAAAATGCCGCCGCTGCCGCCGCACCCTAACGTGATCGCCGTCGCAAGCGCTTTCCAGAATGCCGCGCCAACAGGGAGCGCCTGACCGGTAAGACCTGCTTCCATGGTCTCTGCGCCAAGCCCCAGATACTGAACGGAAACCAAGGCGCCTATTCCGCACAATATGACACCGCCGGCGAAAGGTTTGAAATATGTATAATCATCCAGGCGGGCAAAAAGCTCATCGACGTAATCAAGCAGCTTAATGAGCAGTAAGGCGGCCAACCCGCAGATTATACCCAGTAGGAAGGCATGCGGCAGCATGATAGTATCCGCAAACGGCATAATTTGTAAATTGCTGTGAAAGTACTGATTTCCCAGAATATCCGAAACATGATAGCTGACCATGCCGGAGACAAAAGCCGGCAGCAGCACCTCATAGAGCAGCTGACCTAAAAACAGTACTTCCACACCAAAGATAGCCCCGGCGATCGGCGTCCCGAAAACGCTCGCGAAACCGGCGCTGATCCCGCAAATCACCAGCTTTTGCCGGTCCTGGTCATTGATTTTCATCACATCGGCGAAGGCGGATGCTAACCCGGCCCCGATCTGGGCGCACGGTCCTTCTTTACCGGCCGAGCCGCCGCTGGCTATCGTAAGAACTGTGCCTAACAACTTAACCGGGACCACGGACAGAGCGATTTTTCCCATTCGCGTATGCACGGCTTCGATAACTTTTTCAGTGCCATGGCCTTTTGCATCCGCGGCAAAGCGGTTCACTAACCATTGGGTTATTACCAGGCTAAGCGGGAGCAGGAGCAAAGGATGGGGCGCCTGCTGGATTAAGCCGGTTCCCCACCCAAGCGTTTTTAGAAAGATTGTTGTGCTAATCCCTACCAGCACGCCGACAACGGATGAATAAACAATCCATTTCGTCATACTGATAATAATGGTAATGTGCTCGGCTGTACTGTACTTCATGAAGCTCACCTGGATTCTGATATATTTCTATTTTACTGTCCCTTTACTGATATTCCCGCCAGATAACCTTAAACCGCCGGCTGCGGATTTCAAATTGCCGCTGGGCGGAGTACACCCGCCGCAGAATTTCACTGCTCTGGCCGGCGGCGCCATAGGGTCCCATCTCGGCCAGGACCTGCAGAATTTGAAAAGCCATTTCACTCAGACCGATTACATCCTTGGAACGGTGAAGCACGGTACCGAGATTTACCTGGCAGGTAGCCCACAGTCCGGCCATCGCCACTTCCTGCAGCAGCATCGCCATTTCGACGCCATAGTTAACCGGTATGCGCATTTTTTGAAAATCGTCGCGATAGATGGCGACCGTCCCGGCCAAAGGCTGGATATAGCCGGATAGCTGGGGCATAAAAGTATTAATCCACGGGCGGGCCAAAATTTCCGTCACCCGCCCGCCGCCCAGTTCAACCCCCGACGTTTCCACCTTGACCGGTCTGGCATAATAGCCTTTTGAAAACCGGATCGCCGAGTTGGTCAACAGCGGTCCCAGCAAACCGTAGAAAAAGCGCGGCGTAATGCTTTCAATATCGGTGTCCACCCAGGTCAGAATATCGGCATCGGTAACAAACGCACTTTTAAACATGGCTTCGCCTTTGCCGCGATAACTGCCAAGCTCGGGCCGGATCTCCTGATGCACAAACACAGGGATGCCAAAGGATTTGGCAATCTCAACAGTACCGTCAACCGAGGCCGAATCAATCAGGATTACTTCGTCAATCAGCCCGGCTTCCTTTACTTCCAGGGCCGTCTTAATGACATTGCCGACCGTCTTTTCCTCATTTAGGCTGGGCAATAAGACGGCGACCCTTTTATTCAATTTCTTCTTATAACTGCGCAATACGACAGACAGCGAAAAATCGCCGGCATCATAGGTCCGCTGCCGCCCCCACCGGTATATCTCGTCGCTTTCATCATAGTCCATTTCGATATGCGGGCCGCGGACAATGGTAATGCTGCCGGTATAATGCTCTTTGACTTTCCGGTAGAAAGGCTGCAGTTCGGAAAAAGCCAGGGGCGCGCCAAAAAACAGCATCCTAAATTCATGGCCGATGGCTTGGACCAATTCCGCCACCGATGCGTCCCGCCGCCACTCTACCGACACACTGTCGAACAGGGCATTCGCCGGACCTACCACGGAAGAGAGAAAAACCTCTTCCAATTCCGGCAGCCGTTCTTCCAAATGAAAAATCTTTAAATGTTTCAGACCCGCCGCCGCCAAAACATCCAAAACGGCCCTGGCATTAACGCCGCCCCGCAGAATAGCCGCTGCCTCGCCCTGCTGCCAGCCGTCGGTGATTACCATGATGCCATCGCTTTGCATACTGTTTTCTTGCAGGTTTTCAAAGTTTGCTGCAAAAAAATCAACAGACGTCTCGTCAATCGGACCGACAAACGGCCAGTTAGTATGCTTATTCTTACTCATAGTTACCTCCATTGCTTATGTATTTTTGCAAATCCTTGCCTGTTGAGCCTGACCTAGCCTTGCTTACTCAACTCACCGGTAATCAGTCCAAACAATGAAGCTATTCATCTATGCTGAATAAGGCAGGTGAAGTCTAATGCTGCAGACTCCACCTGTTTTTTTGTAAGTCTCTATATATTTTTTAATTTACAAACAACTTCCATATATACTTAAGTTGCTTGTATATGTTATTATACTAATAAAATATAGGAAATACAATATGTACATCCAGGTATACCATGCTGACACAACCGGCTGACCCTGCTTGTTTACTGGCAGGAGCGGATTTCTCAGCCGCTAAAGAAATTTTTCCTTGTAAATATTTTCCATAGGAAGTGAGCCTTTTGCCGTACAAACAGATTGTAAAGCTTGCCCTCTATTGTGTTCTGACCATCCTCACCATGAGTCTCCCCCTGAAAGGAAGCGCCGCGCCAATCAAGTTTAAACCTGCCGACCTGCCAGGTACAGGCAGGGTGATCCTGCCGGCCGCAGTGCAAATCTCGCTGCTGCCTGACAGCAAAATTCCCCACTACAGCCTAACTGTCGATGATGGCCAAATCCTGCACGCCGTACAGCTCTATATAACAAATAATCCCCAGGAACTATGGGCCATGGCCGATGCGCCGCTAACGCCCGCACTAAGCGCCAAAATGAAAATAACCCTGCTCCACAAAGCACTGCTGGCAAAAGAGGGCGATAAACTGCTTGCCGCTTACGCGCCGGAGCCTGCCAAAGTTCCGGGCTACGAAGGGTGGTCAGCCGGCTACCGCGCCACACTTGGCGATACCATGCCCTATCCTGTAT
>JAEZQV010000242.1 GCA_023441125.1 Bacillota bacterium | reverse complement strand
GTAGTAGGCTACCAGATCGGCCATGGCGGCGATATTGAGGTGAAACTCCGGCGCCGCGTAACTGCCGACACTTGTTCGCATATCGAAAACAGACGGCATGGCGCCATAAATAAACGGGGCGCCTGCACTCACCAACTGGCTAAGCACCAGGCCCGCCAAGGCTTCCGCATTGCACTGGGCCAGCGTGGCCGCCTTGCTCATCGGCGAGGTGCCGCCCATCATGCAATACGGCATATACACAAAGGGGATGCGGTTTTCGGCGCTGATGCAGATTTTTTCCGTGCTTTCCAGCGGATGCGTCAGCGGCGGAATCGGCTCGCAATAGTTGAAAATGAAAGGCTTGGCCTGCAATTTATCCAGGCCGCCGGCAATTTCCGCCGCAATGGCGATTACATCCCGCAGCGACTCGATATCATTGCTGGAAAAATTGATTGTTTTGCTAAAGTTTTTTACCGTTTCGATAAACGTGCTTTGGGTCTGCACTTTTGGCTCCACATCAGCCGTCATGCCTACCGACAGCACAAAATAAATATTGGGTAAATAATCGGCAACTTTGCACATGGTGGCGATATCTTTTTTCAGGAATTTGCGCACGGTATCGGTAAAGGGATCAACAATCTCCAGCTGGTCTGAATGCGTGCCGAAATAAACCCGGTTTTCACTGTTAATCACCATCGCCGGCTGCCCGTCCCGGGTATACAGGGTGATTTCCTTGGGCGCGCTTGCAAGCGCCTGCTCGACCAGCTTGCCCGGGATGCGCATCAGACCGTCAGCGCCCAGGTCCGCCCCGCTGTCCAGCAGGAGCTTTACGGCCCGCTCCCCGGTTACTTTCATTCCGACCTGCTCCAGAATGTACATGCTTTTTTCATGTATTTTGGCAATTTTGTCCTGACTTAAGACCGAAAATTTGATATTTCTTGTAATTGGCTCAACCATCTGTTTGCTCACATTCCTTTCCCCGGCTGACGAATGCAAAGTAAAAAATCATTTGGGGTTATAAGTTCCTGTACGCAGGTACGCGTTCATTTCGGCCTTGTTCATATGACCGATGCCCAAATAATCAAGTGTATAGCCCAGTTGGTAGAAATCCCGGTCCAAAATGGCGGAAGCCAGATTAATCATGGAATCGATGACCGGCGTAGGCACGCCGAATTTTTTGCCTAATTCATGGTACACGTGGCAGCCGACCGGAATATCTTCCGTGATATATCTATTTTCCATGGTGAACGGACCGGTGCCAAACTGGATGGGGTCCTGCTGGTCAAACGGAATCACATAATCTTCCCCCATGTATTCGGCGCCCAGCACGTTTTCCCGGGAGAAGAACTGGTCTTTACGGTAAGGCTGGATGCCGACCCCCATAGCCCCGGCTAAAGCGCATTCCTCCTGATAAAAGGCATATTGCACCGTGGAAATTGACGGACAATAGGCATGCGAATAAATACTGAACCGGTATTTGTCCTCGCCGAAAATTACGCCGAAATTCTCCATGACACCTACCCCCAGAATGGTGCCGGGGCAATGCAGCACCGGATTCACATTGCTGAAACCGGT
Organism: Bacillota bacterium; assembly: GCA_023441125.1. Next base: position 3,294 of record JAEZQV010000242.1, on the reverse strand, counting down.
ATCCATTACCGTGTCGCCGGCTACGGCGCCCTGGCCCTTGGTCACCGCGTCCATGGACGGCAGGTAGGTTGCACTGGCGAGGAAAGCGGCGGTATCGCTGGCCGGCAGGGCTGCGCCTCGGAGCGTAATAGCCCGGTAGTAAACCCGGATTTTGGGTAAAATTACGCCGCCCTTGATTTCTACGCGACTGCCATACGTGGAACTGGACCAGCCGCCGATAATAACCTTTTTGCTGCAGCCGGCTTCCCGCATCATCTTTCTTAAAACCAGCGAGCCGTAATTGTCAGGGAAAATATGAATAACCATACCGTCTTCCAGGGCGGGTATCAATTTCTCAAAAAACGGCCGGTGGCCGGCGCACGGCGTGGCCACTACCACCAGACCGGCTCCCTTTACAGCCGCGGCTACATCGGTGGTGACCAGCTCCATTCTGGCCGTGCCGTGCCGCTCAAAACCATACAGATTCAATTGGTCGCCAAAAAATTTAATACCCGTTTCTTGAATACCAAACAATGTTTTGTCGGCAAACGGCGGCAAATCACAAATACGGACGCTGGCCCCGCCCAAGGCGCAATCGGCGGCTATGGCCTTGCCCACAGCCCCGGCTCCCAGCACGGCGATCGGTTTACCTTGTAAATACTCCATGGTTTCCATTATTAATTCCTCCTCGGCAGTTAGTTCTGCAAGCTATTCTGTGTAAAATCCCTGGCGGTGCGCTTTGATATACCCCATACAATAGTCATCCTGCCCCAGCAGGGTTTTGGCGGCATAGATGAGTCCCATCATGCCCCGGTCCGTCGGGTTCAGAATGTAACCGTCCATACCGGCCGCCATGGTTTGCGACACAAACAGCCGGTTTAAATATTTGCGATTGGGCAGCCCGTAGGAAACATTGCTTAAGCCGCACATAAAGTGCACGGCCGGATACTGCGCTTTTATCAGCCGGATGGTCTCCAGCACTTCCGCGCCGGCAGTCGCCACACTGCTGACCGGTTTAACCAAGGGATCAAAGTAGATGTCATCCTCCCTGATACCGGCGGCCGTCAGGCCGGCATGCAGCTTTTTCACTACCCGCATCCGGTCGGCCGCCGTATCCGGCATGCCGCTTTCATCCATACACAAGGCCACGACTTTAGCCCGGTATTTTTGTATAAGCGGCATTACTGCATCCAAGCGCGGTCCCTCGGCCGTTATCGAATTAACCATGGGGGTTCCGTGCCTGGCCAATTCCAGACCGGCTGCCAAAGCCGCCGGGTTGGGGCTGTCAATACATAAGGGCACGGTGACGGCAGCCTGAATGGTATTGACCAGCCAGCGCATATTCTCAATCTCGTTGAAAACCTTATTGCCGCAGTTCACATCGATATAATCGGCGCCGGCGTCAGCCTGCTCCCTGGCCACCTGCTGGATGAACCGGGCATCTTTGTTATCTACGGCTGCGCCGATCGCTTTGCGGCTGGTATTAATTAACTCACCTACGATTACCAATGCGATTCCCCCAGTTTAGCTTTGTGCCGCCAGTGCGGCCGCCATTTCCTTGCAAGCCACGGCGTCCACGCAATAGCCGTCAGCGCCGATTTTCTCGGCAAATTCGGGATACAGCGGCGCACCGCCTACCAGAATCTTGACACTGTTTCTCAGACCGGCCTCCGTAAGGGCTTCAATCGTTTCCTGCATGGCCATCATCGTTGTTGTTAACAAGGCGCACATCCCGACAATATGCGGTTTATGCTCTTTTACGGCAGCCACGAATTGCTCCGGCGCGACATCGACGCCCAGATCGACAACATTAAACCCGCCGCTTTCCAGAATCATAACCACCAGGTTCTTGCCGATATCATGCAGGTCGCCTCTGACCGTGCCCATCAGAAAAGTTGTCATACCGGCCGAATCCGCTGTTGACAGCAGCGGTTTTACTACTTTCATGCCTTCCGCCAAGGCTTTGGCGGACATCATAACCTCGGGAATGAACATTTCACCTGCTTTAAATCTGGGCGCCACAATATCCATGCCGGCTAAAAGTCCGCTGTTGACAATATCCATCGGCGCCGCGCCACCAGCCAGCAATTGCCGGGTACGCTGCTGCACGCCTTCATAGTCGCCTGCCAATACTGCTTCGGCCAATCCTTCAAAATCGCTCATTACAATGCCTCCATCCTGTTAAACTGAAATTTAGCTAATGCGTCCTGTACCTGTGACCTGCACCGGCAAAATGCGTCCACCTCCTCCCTTAGCCGGGAATAGCCTTGACTTGTTTACACCCTACTAGTAATGCATCATGTATGCCATGTCCGGCAAAATGCAGGTATTGATTCCATAAAAAAAAAATGAATGCCGGCGAAGTCTGGCTTCGCCGGCATTCATTTTTTTGATTTTTAACAAAGTTCAGATAATAACAAAGGAACTTTGCCTGCACAAACGGCTTTCAGCTACTTAAGCTGATTCAATTGCGAAACAGACCGATTCATTTGCGCTTCACCCTTACTGCCAGCCGGACAGTAAGACACCGCCCCGGGAGAATGACAATATTTCTCGATCAGCCGGTGGGCCCTGCTTTGGCTGATATGCAAAGCGTGCGCAACCTTACGGGAGCTGCCGTATTGGTGAAAGGCCTCAACAATTATTTTACGTTCCGTCTGCAGGACGGCCGCATCCAAACCGCTTGCCGGCAGTTCAGCGGCGTCATCACTAAACTGAATCTTTTTGGAAAATGCCTCGGAAAAAACTCTGGGCAGATGACAAACATCAATAACCGAATCTTCAACCACCACAACCAGCCTTTCGATCATATTCTCAAGTTCCCGGATATTGCCGGGCCAGGAATAATCCAGCAGGATGTCCCGGCATTCCGGCGCTATGCTGTGTTCTTTTTTATACTTTTTATTAAATTGATTTAAAAAGTAATACGTCAGCGCCAGGGTGTCCTCCGGCCGTTCCCGCAGGGGTCTCAGTTCCATTTCAATAACATTGAGCCGGTAATATAAGTCTTCCCGGAACGTCCCGCGTTCTATCATCTCCTGCATGTTCCTGTTGGTGGCGGAAATGATCCGGCAATCGGCTTTTTTCACCTGCCGGCCGCCGACCGGAAGAAAGCGGCGCTCCTGAATGACATCGAGAATCTTCCCTTGCAGGCGCAGCGGCAATTCCGCGATTTCATCCAAAAATAATGTACCGCCGTCAGCCAGTTCAATAAGGCCTGTTTTGCCTTTTTGCAAGGCCCCGGTAAAGGCTCCGCCCGTATAGCCGAACAACTCCGATTCCATCAGTTCCTCCGGGATAGCCGCGCAGTTGATG
>JAEZQV010000227.1 GCA_023441125.1 Bacillota bacterium | reverse complement strand
CGGCGGCCCCATTATTCCCGGTCCCTGGTGGCCGTATGTCTTCATTACCATTGCTTGCGGCGCTATCTCAGGCTTTCATTCCTTAATCAGTTCGGGTACCACTCCCAAAATGATCGAATTGGAATCTCAGGCCCGGCTTATTGCCTATGGCGGTATGCTTACCGAAGGCTTTGTCGCAGTGATGGCGCTTATTTCGGCGGTGGTATTGATGCCCGGCGACTATTTTGCCATTAACAGTCCGGCTGCCGTTTTCGCCAAGCTGGGCATTCCCACGGTGGAAATCAACGAATTATCCCGGCTGGTGCAAATGGATGTTGCTCACCGTCCCGGCGGCGCAGTATCGCTGGCTGTTGGTATGGCGCATATTTTCTCCACCATCGGCGGAATGAAACACCTTATGAGCTACTGGTATCAATTTGCCATTATGTTTGAAGCACTGTTTATCCTGACGACAATTGACGCCGGTACCCGTGTAGCCCGCTATATTCTGCAGGATATACTCGGCACATACCTGTATGCGCCGCTCAAACAGACCAATTGGTGGCCGGGCTCGCTGTTCACCAGCGCAATCGTGACCTATTGCTGGGGTTACCTGCTCTACAGCGGTGACGTAGCCAGCATCTGGCCGCTGTTTGGTGTCGCCAACCAGCTGCTGTCGGTAGTGGCCTTGGCCCTGGGCACTACGATTATCCTGAAAATCGCTCCCAAGAAATCTTATGCCTGGGTCACTTTTGCGCCGCTTATCTTCCTGGCGGTCACCGTCATTGCCGCCGGCGTCATGAATGTGCAAATGTTCTTTAAACGCGGTGATGCACTGGGCAATACCAACGGCACAGTCAGCATTGTCCTGATTGTCCTGGTAATTATCACTTTGCTGGACTCCATCCGCCTGTGGCTGCAATTGTTGAAGAATGACAAGCCGGTCGGTATGAACACCGAAATTTCCTTCCAGTCTTGTCCGGTCAATACCACCAGACCCAATATTCCAAGTTAATTTCCATAACAATTAACGTCAGCAGGCCAACACCGCCGCTTCCTTTGTGAAGCGGCGGTTTAATTTCTTTTTATTTGAAACCCCGGTATAAAGAGGTTATAATAAATAAGGCGAATAATCCAAACACTACCAAGCAGGAGGCAGTTTATGAAAATTCACCTGGCCGAACACCGGGGTTTTTGCTATGGGGTCAAGCGGGCTGTGGATATGGCTGTAGCAGCTGCTGCCGACCAGCATCAGCCGGTAGCTACCCTGGGGCCAATTATTCATAATCCGCAAATGGTCAACCGCCTTAAAGAGCAAGGTGTCGGCGAGGTTGCTACCTTAGAGGAAATTCCGGCCGGTAAAGTAATCATCCGCTCCCATGGTGCGGGCCCTGAGGTTTACCGGCAGGCCGGCGACAAACAGCTGGAAATTGTCGACGCTACCTGTCCCCATGTCAAAAAGGCCCAACAAGCCGCCCAGGCACTGCTTGAGGCCGGCTATCAGGTAATTATTGTCGGTGAGCCACGCCATCCGGAAGTAAAAAGTATTGTGGCCTGGACAAATAATACGGCCCAGGTAGTAGAAACTACCGAAGCGGCTGACAAACTCCCGCATTATCCACGGCTGGGGGTAGTAGCCCAAACAACCTTTGCGGCGGATGATTTCAACGCGATTATTAAAGTTTTACAAACCAAATGTGATGAATTAAAAATTGAGCGGACGATTTGTACGGCTACCGATCTTCGCCAGCAGGCCGCTGTGGCCTTAGCGCAAACAGTCGATGTCATGCTGGTGGTCGGCGGCAAAAACAGCGCCAATACCGCCCGCCTGGCTGCCGTTTGCCAGGAAGCGGGCTGCCGGACTTATCATATCGAAGCAGCCGGTGAATTAAAGCCGGAGTGGTTTGCCGCCGTCCGGCACGCAGGCCTAACGGCCGGCGCGTCGACACCCGACTGGATTATTGAGGAGGTATATAAGAATATGGAAGAAATGAATATCGGCAATGTAGTTGATCTAAAGACCGGCAGTATTGTGAAAGGCACGGTCGTAGGTGTCCGGCCCGATGAGGTATTTGTTGATATCGGCTACAAGGCTGAGGGCGTGATTCCCCTGGCGGAGCTTGCCTATCCGGTGCCCCAGACGGCGGCCGCAGTCGTAAGTGAAGGGCAGCAGATCGATGTATATGTTATTGAGGCCGACAGCGCCGACGGTCAGGTTAAACTGTCGAAGATTCAGGCTGATAAAATTACGGCCTGGGATAAGCTCGAACAAGCACTGGCCGACAAGCAGCCGGTGGAAGCCAAAATTACCGAAGTTGTCAAGGGCGGAACCGTTGCGGCCGTATTGGGCGTTCGCGGGTTTATTCCCGCTTCCCAGTTGGACCTCCGGTTTGTTGAAAACCTGCAAACCTTTGTTGGCCAAACCGTAGCGGTTATGCCGATTGAAATCGACCGCGAAAAGCAAAAAGCCGTTTTCTCGCGCCGGCAATTGCTGCAGGCCGAAAAAGAAGCCAGGGAAAAAGAACTGTTCGCCAAGCTGACGGCAGGTCAGACGGTATCGGGTACGGTCAGCCGCCTGGCAAACTTCGGCGCTTTTATTGATATCGGCGGGGTAGACGGACTGGTTCATATTTCCGATTTGTCCTGGCAACGGGTGAAAGCACCGCAGGATGTGGTCAGTGTCGGCGACGCGGTACAGGCGGTTGTTCTTAAAGTTGACCCGGAGGCCAAGAAACTATCGCTTAGTTTGAAAGACCTTGAACAAGACCCCTGGTTTGCCGCAGCCGATAAGCTGACGGTTGGCTCGGTAGTAACCGGCACAGTGACAAAAACCGCTAAATTTGGGGTTTTTGTTGAGGTAACGCCGGGCCTGGAAGGCCTGGTACATATCTCCGAAGTTGCCGAGCGCCGCGTGGTGAATGCCGAAGAAGTAGTAACCCCCGGCCAGCAGGTAGCCGTTAAGATCTTAAGCATTGATAAGAAAAATAAGCGTCTCAGCCTGAGCATGGTCCAGGCCGAGCAGGATAAAGAGCGGGCCGAATTTAGCGATTACCTGGAAAAGCAGGCCCCCTCCACAGGCGTTACGCTTGGTGACAAATTTGGTCATTTGTTTAAACGGGAGGACTAGGAAGACGCATGCAACGGCAGTCACGCAAACTGGAACATTTGAAATACTCCCTGCTGCTGGAAGATGGTCCGGCGACTGCCGGATTTGGCGACTTTCATCTGGTGCATAACTGCCTGCCGGATCTGGCGTGGGAAAATATTGCCCTTACCACCCAGGTAGCCGGTATTGCTTTACCTCAGCCCGTAATCATTAACGCAATCACAGGCGGGACTGATGACGTTATTCATATCAATCGCGATCTTGCCGAGTTTGCCCGCCGGACGGGAGTAGCCATGGCGGTCGGCTCTCAATTCGCCGCTGTGGAAAATCCGGCCGCCGCCCTGGCCTCTTATAAAATTGTCCGGCAGATTAATCCTGACGGGGTGGTGTTTGCCAATCTGGGAGCTCACGCCACGCCTGACGCTGCCAGTTATGCCGTGGAAATGATCGGCGCCCAGGCTATTCAGATCCACCTTAACGCCGGACAGGAAATCATCATGAATGAAGGCGACCGTGATTTCAGCGGTTATCTAAGCCGGATTGAAGCCATTGCAGCCCGCGTGGACGTCCCGGTTATCGTAAAAGAAGTAGGCTGCGGCATCGCCTGCGAGCAAGCTGCGGCCTTAGCCGGAATCGGCGTGCAAGCCATTGACGTCGGCGGAACAGGCGGCACCAACTTCCTGGCGATCGAAGCAGCCCGCGGCCGCTTTACTCTGGATAAAGACATGGTGGGCTGGGGCATTCCTACGGCAATTTCCGCCGTTGAGGTCTTATCAGGCGCGGCTGCCACTTTAGATGTTATCATTTCCGGCGGCGTACGGACCCCCCTGGATGTCATCAAATCCCTGGCGCTTGGCGGCAGGGCGACAGGAATTGCCGGCCCGATCCTGAAAAACCTTCAACGCAATGGCCTGGATGCAGCAGTCCGCTGGTATGAGGACTTTGCCACAGACCTGAAACGCTTTATGCTTTTACTGGGCGCGCACACCATCCCTGCCCTGCGCCTCAGTCCAATTGTCATTACCGGCTTTAGCCGGGAGTGGCTGGAGGCAAGAGGCATCGAAACCAAACAATTTGCCCAGCGAAAAAAATAAAGGAAAAGCATGGTCATGGGGCCATGCTTTTTGCATTAAACCGGCGATATCAGTACAAACTAATCGTGTTACATTAACATCATAAACAGTATGAGGTGAAATAACATGATGAACATGCCGCTCGGAATGATTTTACTTTTAGTGGTCAGTGTGCTGGTTTACTTTGGGTTGGCGCAGCGAATTCTTGACCGGATGCGAATGACGGATAAACAGGCGTTACTTTTTATTGCCGGTATTGTAGTCGGCAGCTTTATTGACATACCGATAATGCGGTCACCGGTGGAGGTATCTATCAATGTCGGCGGAGCTTTACTGCCGGCGCTGCTCAGCATTTACCTGATAGTGAAAGCGGATGAAACGGCCGAACGGGTGCGGGCGGTACTGGCCGCGGTATTGGTGGCGGCGGCAGTATCTTTAGGTTCCCGCTATTTACCCTATGAACCGGAAAACATGTTTCTGGACCCTAAACTAATTTATGGCATAGCCGCAGGCTTAATCGCCTACGTTGCCGGCCGGTCGCGCCGCAGTGCCTTCGTCGGCGGCGTTCTCGGGATCGTCTTAAGTGATATTGTGCATATGGTAACCCTCATGGGTCTTGGCATTCCCGGCACTACAGCCATTGGCGGGGCCGGTGCCTTTGACGTAACCATGATCGCCGGCTTAGTAGCCGTCATGTTTGCCGAACTGGTAGGGGAAACCAGAGAAAAGCTCCAGGGCGGCCCGGTGCTGGGACCCAACCGTCCGGAAGGGTTATATGAGTTTAGCAAAGAACTGCATCCGGACGAAAAGCAAAAGAGCGACCGGCCGGCTCAGCAACCCAACACGGCGAATAAATCTTCAGATAACGGGGGTGACAGCAATGAAAATTAAATTTGCTGCCGCTCTGCTCCTGGGGTTTTGCCTGCTCTTGTCTACCGGCCTGGGGTTAGCCCACGAACGTAATGACGGCGGTTATGCAACAATTGTTGATGAAGCCGGCAAAACCGTATATATGACCGGCTGGCAGGTACAGCCGGGCGATCAGGTACTGACCGAAAATAATCGCCGCTATGAAGTTGTGAGCGTGGAGGGCGATATCGCCCATGCCAAACTGATTGGCGAAGTAGATTTATCCATGTACGATATTGAGAAAAAAGGCCTGCTGGACCGTTTAAGGGCCTTTCTCCAGCCAACGGTTGCCAAAGCGGAGGGCGGCGGCAAAGTAGCCATTTATCATACCCACTCCGATGAATCCTATGTACCTACCGACGGTAAGGAAAGTATTGAAGGCGCCGGTGGCATTTATAAAGTCGGTGACGCTTTTACCACCGCGCTGGAAAACAAGGGAATAACGGTATTTCACTCTCAGGCCAAGCATGATCCGCATGATGACATGGCGTATGAGCGTTCCCGGCGGACAGCGCTGGATTTAATAAAGAACGATCAGCCGGATGCCATTTTTGATGTGCACCGCGATGCGGTTCCCCCCGAAGTATATGCAGCCACGGTTGATGGCCAGGATATCAGCAAAGTGCAGCTGGTTGTCGGGAAATACGGACCTACCGGCAAACAAATTGAGGACTATGCCCTGCAAATCAAGTCGGCGGCCGACAAGCAGCACCCCGGTCTGATAAAAGGCATATTCTTTGCCAAAGGCGGCGACTACAACCAGGATCTCCATCCCCGCTCCATGCTGCTGGAAGTAGGCGCGCATACCAATAACAGGCCCTCCGCCGAAAAAGGAATCGCTTTATTCTCTGATGTTATTCCGGCCGTACTCGGCAAAGCCAGCACACCGACAGGCCCTAACGCCGCCGGGGCCAGCAATGCCGCCGGCAATGCCGGTCTGGGTTCGGCCGCAGGCGGACTGTCCGGCGCAACCAAAGCAATGGGCTGGATCCTCGGCCTGCTCGTCGTGGGAGCAGCAGCATTTCTCTTTCTCAGCACAGGCAGCCTGAAAGAAGCAGGGGCCAAGCTCAAAAATTTCACCGCCAGTGAATTCGCCAACTTTTTGGGGCCGAAAAACCGCAAACGCAGCAAGGCCAAGAAAGATGCTGCAGCCGTCAATAAAGAAGAAGATAAGGAACAAAATTAATGTGGCAGGCGCCAGCCTGCCATTTCCATTTGCCGGAATCAGCTGGCATCTTCCGCAGCGAAGACCGCAATATATTTTACAGATATCGGTAATAGCCATACTGCCTATATAAATTTACCGTTTAGGTATCGGCTTTGCAGGAAATTATAGCTACTGACGGAATAATAAAGAAAGGGGGGAATACTTTGACATATAGAGGCATTATAGCGAATGTAAAACCAGACAGTATCGGCTCAGAACTTGGCCTGGCAGCCGGCGACCGTTTGCTGGCGGTCAACGGGGAGGCCGTTCAAGATATTATCGATCTTAGCTTTGCGCTGGCTGAAGAAGAAATTGAACTGCTTATAGAACGCAGCTCCGGCGAACAGGAACTAATAACTCTGGAAAAAGAATATGATGAAGATTTGGGGTTGGAGTTTGAAAGCGCAGTATTTGATAAAGTGCGACAGTGTGCTAACA
>JAEZQV010000169.1 GCA_023441125.1 Bacillota bacterium | reverse complement strand
CATCAGGGATTAGCTCGCTTAAGCGCTGCGCCACCCAGTCGGCTTTTTGGCTGCGGGCGGCAAGAAAATCAAGCAAAGCCTGACGTTCACAGTTATCAGGCAGCCATTCCCGGGGAACTTCTTCGATCAACCGGACAAATGTGTCCCGGTCAAGGGCTGTAACCTGCCGGGCATACCGAAAAAAATGCTCCGGCTGCAGGTAATACTTCAGCAGTACCCCATACGAACGCCGGTGGTTCAGCGTTATCTTTTCGGTAAAATCCCTTAGCATATCAATAGTCCACTTGCCGCGGCGGAATAAATGGGAATTGTCAATTGCATACAGTTTATACCCGTCCCGTTCTTTGCGAATCAAGAGATTTTTGCGGTTCTCGGTACGGTCCGGATTATGAAACAAATGGTCGAATAACATAACTCCGGCCATTTGTTCTTTATTGACGGCCCGGTGCAGATTATACTTGGTCACATAGCTGACTCCCTTTAAATATTCGCAGCCAAAATGCCAGCCCGGCTTAACCCCGGCGGCTGTCAGCCGCCGGCTTTTACTCAGGACTTCAGCCGGAATATCGATCAATCCGCCGGCCGGAAAACATAACTTAAGCCACTGGCCAAACCGGGCGGCCAACAGTTCGTTGACCAGAACCTTGGCTCCCAACCGGTTGGCAGAAAGCTTCACAACACAGATTTTGCGTTCCCCGCTAACAGTTTCGGCCCGGAACAGCTGGGGCGAAGTTGCCCCCAGGCCAACCGGACCTATGTATGCCAGTGCCCGAAACATCAGGCCAACTCCTCTCTTACTTACCATTAGAAATTATGCAGCAACACGGCTTGCCGCCCGACTGCGGCTGAAAACCCGGCACTGCTTTTAGCTAGCGGCAAGTCATACCTTTGGGAAAACAATACCCAGGGATGTCTATTATCCCTGGGTCGTTTTCCCCTGTGCGGCTTACGTACCACTTACCAGCCAGCTGGCAATCCAGCCAGTCGTTGTGCCGTCGGTCAGGACTACTTTATACCAGCCAAAGGCCTGCTCTTTCACAGTTAGCGTAGTCCCGCGGTTTACCTTGGTGACGATCGGGAAATTAGTGCCCGGCCCGCTGCGGATATTAACCTTATCGCCGCTGACGGTTACGGTTCCGCTGATACCGGTAGGTGTACCTGCCGTCGGGGTCATCGGCCCGGTGACAACAACATTTTGCTCACCATAGCCTTCTATATTGCCGCCGCCCGTTTCGGAAGCCGATGTCATGTCGCTGGCAAACTGGCTGGAACTGGCGTGATCCGAGTTGGAATTGCTGGCGGTAGTGCTTTCCACGATCCCGACTTCATCAACAGGACTCATAGCATACACATCCATTTGGGTGGTAGTTACTACTCTAACCCAGACCTTAAGTACAATAGTAATGTGTACCTTACGCGGATCATGGTGGCGATGAAAGTCGTAGTCGACAAATTCAACCGCTACGTCGGCGGTAGCTTTCATGTCCGGTTCGGCACCATCTACCTCAATATCCCGGGTCCAGCGGATATGTTTCTTTTCATAGGCATGAACCGGCTCATCCGGCAAATCGGCCACATACATGACTTTGACCTCTAAATCGCCGCGGACGATAACCTTATCCCGGATTACGTCAATCTTCTTTATTTCCAAATCTTTTACATAAACGTCAATAACCTGTTGAATGTCAGGTTCCCCTGCAGGAACGAACATATCCAGTTCGACGACCCGCTGCGACATTTCGGCCCCTAAGACCTGTTCGATCTCAATGGTTTCCGGCCCGGGTTCCGGGCAGCCGCATACGAGTTCGGAGCTGTCTACGGTAGTCGTGCCTGTAACGGATTTTGTCGTGGTATTCAAGGTATCGGTCGAGGCTGAAACCACCCTTGTTTTATCTTCGTCCATTGTCTCCCCCCCTTTTCTGGTATGCCTGTTCACCCTTACCCTTTGGGCGTGGTTGGCAGTGTACTAGTGCCAATCGTTACTTCGCGGTCGGTCATAACTTTGGCTATAACTTTGAGGATAACGGATACGTCAAACTCGCGGCAAGCATGATGATGATGGTGGTGGTGGTGGTGATGCCCGCAGTCGTCGTCGTCGGTATCAGTAGTATCGGTACTATCGGTGGTCTCATCAGTGTCGCATTCAGTGTCAGTGTCATCATCATCTTCTTCTTCGCAGTCAATAGGATCAAAGTTTTTATACTTGTAGGCGCGATAGTGATGGTCAACATCATAATCAACAAACTCGACGACCACACTGGCTTCGGCATCCATGCCGCGGCGTGCGCCCGCCAGGTCAATATCCTGCGTCCATTTGTAGTGTTTAATTTGTACGGCATGAACAGGTCGATCCGGCAGGTCGGCTACATAAATAGCCTTAATTTCGAATTCTCCCCGGACAATAACTTTATCTGTAATAACATCAATGCTGCAGATGTCCACATCTTTTACAAACACATCAACAATCTGCTCAATGGACGGCTTATTATCCGGTACAACGATGTGGATATCCAGAGCTTTTTGCTTTTCCTTTTCTCCCACTATCTGCCGGACAATAATTGTACCTGTTGACGCTCCCAGGGTGCACTTGTCGTTAATAGCTCTATCATTCATGCAGATTCCCCCCTTTGTATATTCTAGTTATATATATGCCTGCACTAATTTTTATGTGACAACAAATCAAAAAATGGCAATAGGCGGTACATCCTGAGACTGTTGTTCCTACAGGCAATTCCTAAAGTATAACTATGATGCATCCGGGTAAAAGATGACTTGGGGAATACTAAAAGTATGTAAAATGAATCGTTCTACTGTAAATTCATTGCTTGTCCTGCTGAAATTTGAAAAAAACCATACTGATAGTGAAAACTACATAACATTTTTCCGGTATTTTTCATAGAATATAGCAGATGCTCACCCTGGGGGTGAAAGTCAGCCATCTAAATAATAAGGAGGTACTGCTTTTGATGAAGGCTTATAAAAAGTATCCTTACTGGAAGTGTGATGACGAGTACAACAAATGCGGCTGTATGGAGAAATACGAGATGGACGACTGCCAGGATATGGATATGTCCTGCTGTATGCCCAAAGTGAAATGCATGCCCACCAAGGAATGTGTAAAAACTTTTAAATGCTACTATAAACTATATAAAATCTGCACTCACCGTTTGTACAAAATATGTCCCTACTGCGGCCATGAATTCGATTACCACCAGCATCACGGCAACTGTCCTAAATGCATGTAAGGAAAAGCAAAATCCCGCGCACCCTTGCGCGGGATTTTGCTTTTATCGTAGTGTTTATTGACTGATAAATTCCTGCACCACATAGACGGAACCGGCCGCATCTTTGCGTACACCGACGCCCACATCGGTATAGTTGGGACTTAAAATATTGGCGCGGTGTCCGGAGCTGTTCATAAAAGCGTTTTCAGCAGCCGGGACGCTGCTGTTGATAGCCAGGTTCTCGCCGGCATAGCGGTAACTGATACCGGCTTGCGTCATTCGGTCAAAAGGGGACTGTCCCTCCGGATTGTAATGCGAAAAATAGTTGCGGTTAATCATGTCCTGGCCATAATTCTCAGCCAAATGCACCAGATTCATATTAACCTTTAGCGCCGGCAAACCCTTGGCGGCACGATCGGCATTTAACAACTGAAAGGCTTTGGCTTCGTCAGCCGTAAGTCCGGCAGAAGCAGCTGTTGTTGTCGCCGGTTTCGTCGCTACCGACCCGGTACTGGTGGTATTGGCCGTCGTGGTACCGGCAGCCGGTTGAGCCGGCGCCGCCGTATCGGTAGTCTTGGCAGGAGTCTTGCTGCCGCCGCCTTTTTTGCCGCCGGCCAGTACGGCAATCAGACCAAGCGCCAGAATTCCGCCGATGGCCGCATTACCGCCATCATTTTCCACTGCCGTCTCCTCCTCGGCTGAAGCTGCATAGGCCGCGGTAGCCCAAGCCCCGCCAAACGAAGTGGTAACCAGGGACATGATTACTACACCAAAAACCATTTTTGCCAGCTGCTTTTTGAGTTTCATAGATTGAACACCAACCTACTTTCCAGTTTTGTTTTTAAATTATAGCAAAATTGGTGATTACGGAATGATGATACAATCTGACTTTCTCTATATTCGCGCTGAATGATTAATTTCCTGTTAACATAATGTTAGTATTTTTTGTCTGCAAGCCTGCTGGTAAAGAAACCAAGCCGCCAAACTTAAATTTCCGCACACGGAACAGCCAAATGGGGAACACTATCCACCAGGAGGTGATTATTATATGGGCAGCATATACGACAACAATCAGAAGTCCCCGCATGGCCCCTCGGGTCTGGCGCAGAATCAGCAAGGTCCTTACGGCGGGAAAGACGCGGATAACCTGACCAGCAAAAAAGCAGCCGGCGTTCTCCCGCCAACCAAGGATAGTAAAGCCCGCCCCCAACAGTAGGCGGCAAAAAAGAAACGCAGAGGGTGTCGTTACCGGCGCCCGCTGCGTTTTTTTGGCTCACCGGTCGCCGCCAGGCCGCAGTGGATATCCAGTTGCTCAATATAGCCAATCTCCTCAGCAGACAGACCATAGATGTCATAGATGATATGATTCATTCTATTATATAGCCTGGTAAACTCAGCCATTAAATCAAATCCGCGCTGGGCAGCCTGCACCGGTTTATGCAATTGGCCGGCAAAATACTCTAATTGCAGCCCCCAAGCCGTTACTTGTTCCACTTGCGGCAAAACGAACAGCAGCGGCAGCTTTTCCACCGTTTCGATATCAACCTGCGCCATGGAGCGCCCTTTCTCCAGAGTCACGGTGTGGTAATAATAATTCATCAGCCGGGAATTAAGCACACAGGCCAGGTATTCCAGACTCAGGCCGGCCTGCAGGCTGGTAAGGGAGTGAATATTGTTAAGATGGTATAAACCGGAGCGATCAATGGCAGCAATCAGCCGGTCGCCGGTTTGCCGCAGAAAGATTTTGGCACCGGCCATAATCCGGGCATCCCAGCCACCCTTATTTAGCTTTTCCGGGTTAACATCCAGCCAGTCTTCCCGGTATACCGCCGTAAAGGGCAATACTTGCGCCGAGGACGTTAGTCCCGGCCGCCAGGTATCTCCCTGCCGGCTTTGGCTTTTGATATCGGCCTGGACAGTCAGCGAGCGCATGCCTGTCCTGATTTTGGTTAGGTCGCCAAACCGGTATGGCGCTTGTTCCATCTTTTCAATAATGGCTTTGTCCCGGGCATTAAAAAACAGGCGAAACCGCTTATAAGCCTGGCTGGCAAAATAGTCCTGGCTGTACTGGTGCGATATGGCCGCCGCCCCTTTACACCCCAGTTTGTTCACCGACACCGGTTTGGCCGGTTGACCGGCAATATTTTTCTGGAGAATGGTAATGGCCGGAATACCGACCAACACCCCGCGGAATACCTTGTCCTCAATTAATGTCAGTTCCCGTATCGCACAAGTATTCAATATGTAATCGCGAATTCTGGAATAATACCGTCCCAAGAGGTAACTGTCAGGCGTTATAAATCCCAGAAAGCCGCCAGGCCGCAACGCTAAAATCCCCCGCTCAAAGAACAGGGCGTAGTAACTCAGCTTATACTGAGCCGAATGGGGATAATGGGTCCGCAAATAGGCCGCCTGACCAGCAGTCATTTTGCCGACGCGGTTGAGACCGAAGCTGACATAGGGAGGATTGCCGACAACACAATCATACTGCCGCGACCAGAATGCCGCCAGTTGCTGCCGGCGGTCTTCATGTACCGCCCCGGCAATACCGGCGGCAGTTTCCCATTTGAACAAGCTGTCGCCGACAAGGAGATTGCAAGTAGCCGTTCCCGGCCAGTTACCCGGTTTTTTGGCCTGCAGCCTGGTTTTGGCACACGCCACTGCCGGTTCATCCACATCGGCCCCGTATAGACAATGAGTGATAATATGATAGTGCAGATTCTCCCGGCACCAGTAACGGCCGCCGTCGAGCAGCGCCGTCTCCCGTCCGTCGCTTATGCAGTATTGCCGGGCGGCATACCGGTCTCGAAGCGCCGGCAGTTTGTCAGTCAGTTCTGCCAGCAGCCAGTCATAGGCCCGTACCAGAAAATTACCCGAGCCGCAGGCCGGATCAAGCACTTTGGGCATAGGATTCAGCACCAGGTCTTGCCGGGCTAGGGTCCGTTC